>DFBP01000180.1:2455-14680 GCA_002366685.1 Rhodobacterales bacterium UBA3077
AGTCGCCATCGTGAGATCTTGTCGAGTCGCCCCGCCTCTAGATCGGCGCGGGTAAGCGGGACCCCGTTCCGGGCTGTGAACGCTTGCACCCGCTCGGTGCTACAAGCCTCGAATATCCGGTTCCGGTCGCGTTCCCGCAGAAAGCCGGCATAGAGCAGCTTTTGCAAAAGGGTCGTGAGGCCGACTATTTCGCTTTCGTCTTCGTCAACGAGCGCCCGAAACAAGGCGTCACCGAAGGGGTCTCTTCCCAGCGCCGCCCAGCTCAATCCATTCCAGAGGTCAACCTTCACCGCTTGGTGTTCCCCCTCCGCGCCCCACCTTTTTACGAGACATATCTGCAAAAGATACCCGATATCACTCGTCCCGGCGATGGCCCAACCGTCTTGGTCAGCGCGTTCAGCGATGCGTGACAATGCCTCGGAAGCGAGACCCCGCGGCAGCAGAACATCAATGTCGCCCCCCGCCCGGGCAAAATCGTCAATGCCGCGCAACACCAGGAACTGCATGTTCGGGTCAAGCGCTCGGCGAACCAAGTTCGTCGCCGCCTCTTTGAAGTCTGTCACGCTACGACTCCAAAATACTTTTGTAACCCGCGATCAAATCGCGCGCGGCGGCGTTCCAGTTTAGCCGTGTCTCGATCAATTGCCGCCCGCGACTGGCCATCTCAGGCCATTCGGACCGACGGTCGAGCATCTTTCTTAACGCCCGCTCAATACCGAAAGCGGTCGGTTCGCACAGGGTGAAAGCATCTGTATCCGCGAAATGGCTTGTATCGGAAGTGCGCGAAATGACCATCGGAACACTTCGCGCCAGAGCTTCCATAGCCCCGATCGAAAACACATCGGTTTTCGACGGGTGGACAAACAGGTTAAGGCCGTCGAGGAAGGCAAGCTTGTCAGTGCCGAATTTTGGACCAACAAGTTCGACCCCGCGTGATGCGTATCTGCGCTTGATGACATCACCTTCGGGTGATGCCGGACCTGCCAGAAGCAGTCGCATTTGACCATCTTCATTGACATTCGTAAACGCCTCACAGAGCGCATCGAGGTTTTTCTCGCGTGAAATCCGTCCGATGTACCCGATTTTGAGGTCGGGCCCGGGAAGGTCACGTTTTGCGATTTCGGGGAAGTCCTCAAGATCAACCCCGTTAGGGATGACACACATCAACCTTGGACGGAAGGCGGACAAAGCCTCGGTGCTTTCCTCTTCTGTGAGCGCCTGCACGAGCGCCGCCCCTTCCAGAGACCGCTTCTGCACCAGCAAGTGAAAGAGGCGTTTTTGCAACGCGTTCCTCCAGGTGTTTCTGGCCGGGGAAAGCCCGCCATGGAGGGTGACAACATAAGGCGTGCCGTGGCTTTTGCAGACATGCCCGAGCCATATGTTGAGCGGCGAATAGGTGCCGTGCAGATGGACGACATCAGCCGCATCAATGGCTTGATGAACGGCTGCTCGGAAGGTCTTGTTATTTTTGGAGTAGACGGTAACCGAAAATCCGTCACGTTTGATCACTTCGCCTTCAAAAGCCGCTGTTTGCGCGAGCCCCAGAACCGAAACGCTGACACCAAGCGAGGCGGTATGGCTCGCCAAACCGGCGATCACCTGATTCACGCCATTGGCCCGGTTCTTGTCAGCCTTTCCGAGAATAACATGTAGAATTTTCATTTATTCGCACTCCGGCCTTTGCCTTGAGCCCTCTGAGCCCGACGCTCTTCGGCCTGAACCCGGAATAGAAAAGCAATACACATCCAGAAGAAAATCGCCGCCACATTGCCAAAATTAAATATCCAAGCCTCAAAAACACCGTGGGCAAAGGAGACCAAAACAACTATGGCCGGAAAAACCGCAAGCTGGGGCAAGCTCCCTTCCCTTACGCTCGTCACAATCTTTTTGAAGGATTGAACAATCCGTCTGCCGGCGAAGATTAGAAAGAATACAAAAAAGGGGATCCCCAACTCTTCCGGTAGGGTAATTAGGGAGCTGCCTTTTTCGGTATCACGAAGAAAATCCTCGATACCCTTAAAATTAACCGGGTTAACGCCTATTCCGTAGCCCAGGATCGGTTGATCCAGAATTGCGTCCAGATGCAATGTCCATAAAATCATCCGGGTGCCAAATACGCCGGCCCCTGTATATTTGGAGGAAATGACTCCAACCAAGTCCGGCGCGAAGTAGACGGCCAGCAAAGCCAAAGCCAAAATGAACAAAATGCGTTTTGTGAACTTCCTTTGTGAATTGATAAATACACCAACCCCAACAGACATGGCCAGTAAACTAGCGCGTGATCTGGTTAGCCACAGAACCAACAGCGCCAAAAGCAACAATGACAGGGGAGCGATTTTCGCAATAAAACCCTTTCCCAGACGGCTTAGCGCCAGTGGTATTGTAAAAACCAAGATAAATTGGGCCAAAATATTTGAATTGGCGAGCCCGCCGCGGAAGTTGCCCTGAAAGTAAAGCCCCCCCTGTTTGAATAGGACCCCATATATCGTGATAACAGCGATAATTGTAGTGAAAGCGATGGCATAGGAACGCAAAATTCTGAGCTGCGTAGCGCTAGAGAACGCCGTGGCATAGGATACCAATGCCACCGAGACTGCTGTATTCAGAATCGCGCGTTCCAAGCTGATAAGAGGCGATTGGCTCCACAATATGGACAGGAGTCCGAAACCTGAAAAAAGACCAAGCAACAGCGCCAGCCGTTTCGCAGGAAGCCTGGCTTTTGAAAGTGTGATGGCCATGAAACATGAAACGACAAACAGCGGAAACCTTAGCGTCGCAATGATCTGAAACGCGGGAATGACATCAGCGATCAACACGGACAAAAAGAAAGGAACGGTCAGCAGTACGAAAGCCGTGTGATTTTGTATTTTCATCGTTGTGGTTGTGGCCCCGGATGCGAAATTCTTTTTGCCAAGAATTCTTTTTCAAAACGCGGGCTCATATCCTTAGTATAGGAATATCAAGTTTACGCTGGGTCTGGTGCCCCAGCAGCAATGACCAAGTCACGATTCCCGCCGCCGAAGCCCAGCCCGCGCCCGTCGCTCCCATCTTCGGGGCAAGGATCAGCGTAAGGATCACGTTCACGAGCAGCGCCAGCCCTAGCGCGGCGAGCGTTGACCTCTCGTTTCCGGTCATCGACAGAAAAGTTGACGTGGGCCCAAACAACGCTCGGACCACGAGGGCAATTGAAATAATCGCGAGTGGCTGGACGACGGTTTCTACATAGATTTCACCGAAGAGTAACCGGATTATTGTCGCTCCGTAGAATATCATTGGCAGAGCGACAACAAAAGTGATTGCAGCCCCGATACGCCTGGATATGCTGAACAAGCCCTGCAAACGTTCGTGTTGCCGTGCTTTGTGGTGGCGCGCAACATGTGGGGCCAAGACGAGTTCAATAATGGCGATGGTGAGAATAACAAATTGTGCCGCCCGGTCCGCGATTTGGAAAGCTGCCACATCCGCTTTGGATGATGTTAATCCCAAAAGAAGCACGCCGATCTGGGTGTTAAGGTAGGTTATCAGGGCGATGCCGGTGAAGATTGCGGAAGATTTCGACCAACGGCTAAGCCGGTATGTGGCAACGGCACTCCGGAGCGTGTCCGACACTGTTTTTTTCATCAGATAGAGACCAACCAAGGCCACCACGCTATTCGACAGCACGAATGCGATCATGGCCGTTCGCACAACTAGTATGTCGAGCGAAATGAGTACCGTCACCGTCACAAGCTGTGTCAGGGGCATGAGAAGCAGGCCCGGAAACTGCGACTTGGCGCCGAGACCATGCCCCCTGAGCGTGCCCGCCCAAACCGGCGCGAGCGCCAGAATTGGGAGGGCAGCGGAACCTGTGAGCAACAAAACACGCATCATACTATCTGCACTGCTGCCGAAAAATGTCAGTGCGCCCCAAATGACCAAGATCGCCAAAGCCGAACTCATCAACCCCCAAGCGGTTGAACTAAGTATAACGCCCTTGATGAGACCACGATCATGTTCGTGTAGCGCAAATGCGACTTCGCGCGTCACCAATTGTGAAATCCCGCCGGTCAACATCAGCGCGAAAAGATTGATCAGACTCAAAGCGAATGTGTAGGTGCCGTAATCGTTAGGGCCAAGGGTACGCGCGAGGATGATCGAGACCAGGAGAGCGGCGGGAATGGCGAGCATTTTGATGGCCCCGATTCCCAGCGCATCGCGTAGAAGCGGTTGCCGAATTTTCGCTAACAGATCCAGTTGCAGCCTCCAAAAGCGATTGCCCCGCGTTCCGCTTCTGATTGGTCAAAAAGCAGCGCTAGGATATTCACAGGATCAAGCCCCCGCACGGACAGGCGGCTTTTCTAAATTTGTGCCTATAAGAAATCTGGAATTTCTTTCCATTTTATTGAAGACGTTTGGATTTTCGCGGCGCGAAACCGACTCAAATGGCCGATTAAACTTCGCACCCTGCCACGGCTACCGCAGCGCAGGGTGAACGCCCCTACGCCAATATAGCAATGGCCAAACTTTCTTCCGACCTTACAACGCCGGTGAAAGCTCCACTATTTCACGCGCGCATTCGACCTGTGAGCTGCGCCCGAGAATTTCAAACAATAGACAAAAACGTGTGTGTTGTGAACACAATTCAACCGGGGCAACAAACTTTTTTTGACAGACCCTCCAACAGACGCCCGGCTTGTTGCCTACCACGGCATGTGGCCGTCTAAATCCCCCTAAAGAAGCGCCTAAAAAGATGATTCCCGTGTTTTTGTTTCTATCTGTCGCGCCAGATGGAAAAAATCATCCAGAGGCCGCCGAAAACCGCCCCCGCAAACCCCAGCATCGAGAAATACTCCAGCCCTATTGGAATTTGACCACCAGAAACGGTCATCACGATCGAGGACCCCATAATCAGGGCTGCGATCACAATCCCGATTGTTATGCGGGTTATGGATTTATTCAGACGATCCAGAAAATGCTCCATTTCCTCGACCTGCATATGGAACTTGAACTGGCCTTTTTGCATCGTCTTGACCAATTTCCAGGCATCTGTAGGCAAGCCTGTCACTAGGTCATACCCGTCAGTGGCCCCCTGTTGTGCTTTTTTGGCCAGCTCTTTGGGGGCATATTTGGCCCACAGCAATTTCGTAAGAAACGGTTTGGCAGACGTAACCACATCAAAATCAGGGTCAAGCTGCCGGCCCATGCCATCAAGGGAAACCAAGGCCTTGATTAGCAGGGTCAAATCGGATGGCAGCGCCAGTTTGTAGCGCCGCAGAATGCTGGTCAGATCTGAGGTTAGCGCCACAAAATTCAGAGATTTGAGGGGAACACCGTGGACCTTTTCGATCATGGCGTCGATTTCCGCTGTAAGATCAGCACTTGGTATCCCGGAATCGCCAGACCAAAGCAATAAAGTAGCGACGACTTTGTCAGATTGGCGCTGAACCATGCCATATAGCAGGTCAACCAGCTGAAAGCGGCGTTCCTTGGAAATCCGGCCCACCATGCCAAAATCTATCATAACCACTTGCGAGGCCGAGCGATAAAACACATTGCCCGGGTGAAGGTCTGCATGAAAGACACCGTCCTCAAACACCATTTTCAATATGGCATCCGCACCGATTTTGGCCAGCTTCTTGCGATCATATCCTGCGGCATCAACGGCGGCCAAATCTGTGCCGGGAAGGTCGGTAACCAGTTCCTGCACGTTCATTCGCTCAGACGTCCATTGCCAATAAACTTTAGGGACCACAATGCTTGGCTCGTTTTTAAAGTTGTTGGCGATTTGCTCGGCATTCAGGCATTCGTTGGCCAAATCCAACTCGCTCCGGATCGAATTGGCAAATTCTCTTACGATTTTTCTGGGTTGGAATTGTTTGGCTTCTGACATTTCGTCTTCAGCGATATCTGCCAATCGCGCCAATAGCCTGAGATCCGATTCAATAACGTCTTTTATCCCCGGGCGGCGTACTTTTAATATTACGGGTTCACCTGATTTGAGTGTCGCTCTGTGAACTTGCGCCATTGAGGCCGAGGCCAAAGACTCGGTATCGACCTCGGCAAATATGTTTTGCGCTGTATCCCCCAAATCTTCCTCAATTTGACTGGCTATTGCCTCAAAAGGAAGCGCCGGCACATCATTTTGCAATTTGCTGAATGCGTCAATATAATCCGAGGAAAACAGGTCAACCCGTGTCGAAAGCACTTGGCCCAGTTTTACAAATGTTGGCCCCAATTCTTCCATTGCCCGCCGAATACGCTCAGGGGGTTCAAGCTGCGCCAGTTCCTCGGCTTCTTCCTGCAAATGCAGTAACTTTCCAGCCTGTTCCAGAACCGCACCCAAACCAAGCCGGCGCACCATATCACCAAATCCAAAACGTATCAGGATCGACGCAATGTCGTGCAGCCGTCCAAGGTCGCGCGCCGTACTGAGGGTTTTCAAAAACATATTATCTCTTTTTGCCAGCTTCGTCGCCGTCAGTATCTGAATTCGGCTTTTCAGAATTAAGACTATCCGCAATCCCCGCCAGAATTCCACTCGCAATAGAGGCAATATTGGCCGCACCGGCAAGGGTTACCTTGGTCAGATCATCCAACCCCGGACGTTTGGCACTTGTCACTTTACCCTGCATTGTTTCCAGAGCTTCTGAAACCGATTTGCCTATTGCGATACCCGTTCTTTCGGCGTGGGTGGCCAAATCCTCAAAAGTACCCCGGGTGGCCGCAATGCCCGCCTTGCTGAAATCTGCGGCCGCTTGCATAAAGAGGGCTTCCAGCCCCTTCAGGTCATCGATGGCTCGCTTTATGTCTTTTTCGGAAAACTCGTCTGCACGCCCCTGAGCTTCCTCAATGGCCAACCGGGACGCTTCAACCGCTTTAAGCATCCCTTCCCGAAGGCCGTCCAGAGTGTTTTCTATGGCTTTGTTTAAGGTTTTATTATCCTCGCCAATGCCGCTTGTCACACCCTCAAGCACAGCCTTTACAACGCGGTCAACATTTTCATGGTCCAAATGATGCTCGGCTAACGCGTCGATAACGATATCGCGAACCTCGTTTTGAATATCCTTTCCATCTTTAACCGCGGCTTTAGCCGCATCCTCAATGCTCTCTTTGAGTTGATCATTTTTTGTCATTTTTCAATCTTTCCGTTCGTGGTTTAGAAGGTATTGATATCTCTTTGGCCATCACGCCATTAACTTTCGCAGCGCAGGCAGGGCATCCTGAACGATCTTGCGGCCTTCGGTGATCGCCTCTTCCGCGCGATGGAAATCAAGCGTTCCAAAGCGCCCGAGCCTTGGCTGAAGTAAAATATGCGGCGGTTCACCGGCGAGCCTGCTGCGCATGATCTGACTCGTCACTATATCAATTGATGAAGACAGCACATCAAAATAGCTAATACGGTCAATATCGGAGTTCAGGAAATCAGGAGTCATCGCCTTTACCCCTGATTTAATGCGGTCCGGAACCGTATCAAACAGGCGGTCCAGTAAAGCGGAGCGCGGTTCGTTTTCATTTTCATTTTCATTTTCGTTGATTTCTTCTGGCGTTTCGAGATCGCGGTATCGATACTCCAGAACACCGGCCGTTGGATTGACCGCGATTATGATCTCTGCGCCGAGGGCACGGCAGGCAGATACCGGAACCGGATTTGTTAATCCCCCGTCAAGCAACCACTTACCCCTCGTTTTCTGCGGGCTAAATATTCCGGGGATCGAAATGGAAGCCCGAATCGCCTCGGAGAGAGAGCCGTCCTGAAGCCAAATCTCTCTGCCTGTTAATAAGTCGGTTGCAATGGCTGTGAACGGTTTATCCAGGTTTTCAATTAAGGCGTCTTTCTTGAAGTTTTGGAGAATACTCATGATGCTTTCGCCATCAATAACGCCCCCATTGAGGATATTAATATCAAGATAGCGTAACATATCGAGTCGCCCAATCGACAACGCCCATGTTTCAAGGCTATCGAGCTCTCCCGAAACATAGGCCGCTCCAACCAGTGCTCCCATGGAACAACCACAAATGATATCAGGTTCCAAACCGTGTTTTTTAAGGGCTTGTAGCACGCCAACATGCACCCAGCCACGTGCACCGCCACTCCCCAATGCAATACCAAGTTTCGGTTTTGTCATCCTCTATTCTCCCAATACCACTGGTGTCCTTGACACTCACAAGTCAGCAATATACTCCACCTTAACGAACGTTCAATAAGGCAGCAAGTCACGTGTCCAATCCTAATGAAAAACTTCCGCCCGCGCCAGATAGGAAGGACGAAATACTAACGATTGCGGCCAAGGAATTTGCGTCAAAAGGCTACGCCGCTGTTTCAATGCGGGTATTGGCAGAGAAAGCCAAAATTACTCCGGCAGCCCTTTATCATCACTATTCCGGTAAAGATGCGATCTATCTTGCTGTTCTAAATAGTGTGTTTGCGGATAAGGCGGCTGAATTAGTAGAAAACGTGAAGGGCGCAGGCAGCCCCGAAGACAAGTTGGATCGTGCGATCTTTTGGTTGGTAAGGCTCTTTTTCAACGATGACGGGTTTAAGCGACTTTTGCAGCGGGAATTGCTGGATGCAGACGAGGCACGGCTAAAATCACTGGCTCAAAATGTAGTCGATACACCTTTTCATGCAATTGAGAATTTACTTGGCCAACTCGATCCCCGAGCAGACACCCGCCTTTCGACGACAACGGTATTCGCCTTGGTATTGGGTCTGATCCAGCTTGCACCAATTCTTAAGGGAACATCGCTGATGGTATCCGCAAGCCAGGAAAATAGTGAGGCAGCCATTCTGCCTTTTGTGAAATATATAAAGTCAATTGTGCTCTGCGGCATAAATGTTGAGCAGGAGTCGAAAACTTCGTGAATACCCCTAAAATCTTGAAAGTTGCCGGTTTTATATTATCGGGACTTGTTCTTGTTGCCGCCCCTGTGGGTGGCGAAACCAGACATCCGGTAAATGTGCGTGTCGTGACGGCAAGCTACCAGAATTACCCGAACAGCATTTCCTTGACCGGTGAAATTGCCGCGCAACATACATTGACGCTGGCATTTCGTATTAGCGGCCAAATTACGGAGCGGTTGGTTGAAGTTGGCCAGCACGTAGAGCCCGGTGAGGTTTTGGCCAAACTTGATGACAGCATTCAAAACGCCGACCTGACCGCCGCGCGTGCGGCCATGGATGCGGCACAGGCGCAACTCGATCAGGTGACAGCGGAATTGGAGCGAAGCAAGGAATTGCTCGATCAAGGATTTACCACAAGAGCTGCGTTTGAGCGCGTGGAGGCTTCCGCGATTCTGGCACAAGGCAGGCTGGACTTGGTTGAGGCGCAGGTTGAGCTGGCGCAAGATAATTTGACCTTTGCCAACCTTATTGCGCCCACCAGTGGCATTATAACCGTAAGCCATGCAAAAGTTGGCCAAATAGCGCAGTTGGCACAGCCAATGTTTACCTTGGCTGAAAATGGGAAGCGTGACGCTGTGTTTGACGTTCAGGAAACGGTATTTATCGAACAATCCGATGAGTTTAGCGTCGAAATTTCGCTCCTTGAGAGGCCTGAAATATCGGTGGAATGCTACATGCGAGAAGTCTCGCCAATTGTCGATCCTCATACAGGCACAGTACGTGTCCGTTGTGGAATTGATAATCCGCCACCTTCCTTTTCGCTGGGCACGATAGTGCGCGGAACGGCCAACCTTGGGTCGGAATCCGTAATCGTGCTTCCCTGGAGCGCCCTTGGTTCCCTGCGCGGAAATCCTGCCGTTTGGATATATGACCCAACTGTGGGAACCGTGTCCAAAAGGGAAATCGAAGTCGAACGGTATGAAAATGACCGCATCGTTATAAGAAGCGGCCTCGAAGACGGTAACCTCGTCGTAACAGACGGTACTAAATTCCTATATGAAGGCATGTCTGTGCTGCCGGTGGCGGAGAGTTTGGAATGAAACACTCGGTATTCACGATCTTTCTAGTGATTTTCACAAGTGTTTTTGGCCCTCTGTTTGCTGAGGAAACAATGCCAGCCCGCCCGGTGTTATGGGCGACGGCTTCGTTTCAAACTTCCCAAAACACCCAATTGGTCGGATTGATAGAGCCCAGAATCAAAACCGATTTGGGCTTCCAGATCCTCGGGCGGCTTATAAAGAAAAATGTAAGCGTTGGCGAGGTGGTGACCAGCGGCCAGTTGCTTGCAGTTGTTGATCCAACACCCTTTGAACTTGCATTGCGAAATGCTCAGTCTGAGGTTTCAAATGCACGGGCCCAGCTTTCTACGGCCATCGCGGAAGAAGCGCGTCAGCAAGCCCTGTTCATAGCTAATGCAACCCCTGAAACAGCTTTAGAGCTGGCGGCCCAACGGCTCGAAACCGCGCGCGCCAGCGAGACCCAGGCTCTGGCGGTTCTGGCAAAAGCCGAGGAACAGCTCACGTATACGCGCATCACCGCCGAGCATGACGGAATTGTCATTAACGTATATCCCGAAGTTGGTGAAATCGTCGCGCCGGGTCAGGTAATACTTACAATTGCGCGGCTTGATATCCGTGAAGCTGTGGTTGATCTGCCCGAAGTTATTGCCGCCGATCTGGCAGTTGGCGGCGGGGCGATCGTTGCGCTCGAACTGAACCCGCAAACGCAGGTAACCGGAACAATACGCGAAATTGAACCCGCAGCGGATTCGCTGTCGCGTACGATCAGGGCCCGGATCACGCTTATTGAAGCCCCCAATTCATTCCGGCTGGGCACCACAGTATTTGTCAGTTTTGAAAAGCCCGAAAGATCGGCGATCATCCTGCCGCTTACGGCGATATTGATGCAAAACGGCGCGGCCAATGTCTGGATCATCAATGATGACGATACTTCGACGCGGCTAAATAGAGTGACAATCGGGGAGCCAAAGGACGGCTTTGTCGAGATTATTACCGGTGTTGAAGCTGGGGATCGAATTATTGTCGTTGGAGTAAACAGTCTTACAACTGGTGCGCTTATTCGCTTAGGTGAGGAACAAACGTTTTGAAGAAGTTTAATTTGTCTGACTGGGCGCTCGGCCACCAGTCACTTGTCTGGTTCTTTATGCTGACATTCCTGATTACGGGAACGATGTCGTACATAAATTTGGGCCGCGAGGAAGACCCGAATTTCACCATCAAGACCATGATTGTTCAGGCAAACTGGCCCGGTGCCTCGGCAAAAGAAATGACCGAACAGGTTACCGACCGGATTGAAAAGAAGTTGGAGGAACTGGAGACCCTCAAGTTCACAAGAAGCATGACCACCAACGGCCGAACCATCATTCTGCTGGAGTTGCTAAGCACAACACGGGGAGACGATGTCGCGGATTCCTGGGCGCAGGTCAGAAATATGATTGGCGACATCCGGCTTCAATTTCCGCAAGGGATTCAAGGGCCATTTTTTAATGACCGGTTTGGCGATGTATTTGGTAATATTTATGCTTTTACGAGCGATGGCCTGAGCCAAAGGCAGATGCGTGACATCGTCGAAGAAACCCGGTCTCGCCTTCTGACGGTCGAAAATATCGGCAAAGTAGATGTGGTTGGAGCGCAGGACGAATTAATTTATCTCGAATTCTCGCCCAGTAAAATGGCCGCTCTAGGGCTGGATCAACAAAGCATCCTCGCCTCGCTCCAAGCCCAGAATGCGGTCACGCCATCGGGTGTGATTCAGGCCGGAGATGAACGGGTTAGCGTTCGGGTTGGCGGCCATTTCACCTCAGAAGAGAGCTTGCGGAATGTAAACATCCGCGTAAATAACCGCTTTTTCCCGCTCTCCGAAGTCGCTGAAATCCGGCGCGGATATGTTGACCCCCCACGGGCGTTGTTTCGGTTTAACGGAGAGCCTGCGATCGGTCTCGCGATCGGCATGAAACAAGGGGCGAACCTGCTCCACTTTGGAGAGGCGCTTGAGCAGGAGATGGCGCACATCACCAGTGATTTGCCCGTCGGGATGAATGTGCACAAGGTATCGGACCAACCGGAGGTCGTCGAAGAAGCCATTTCCCACTTTACCAAAGCCTTGTTCGAAGCTGTTGCCATTGTGCTTGTCATTAGCTTTGTCAGCCTTGGTATGCGGGCAGGTTTGGTTGTTGCCATATCCATCCCGCTGGTCCTGGCAATTACTTTTCTGACCATGGAATACCTGGACATCACCTTGCAGCGCATTACCCTCGGGGCTTTGATTATTTCGCTTGGGTTATTGGTTGATGATGCGATGATCGCGGTTGAAATGATGGTGGC
>DFBP01000180.1:14722-16011 GCA_002366685.1 Rhodobacterales bacterium UBA3077
GTGGCCGGTTTTATGCCAATCGGATTAAACGAAAGTGCGGCTGGCGAATTCACCTTCACGCTGTTTATGGTGATCGCCATTTCCCTGATCGTCAGCTGGGTTGTCGCGGTTCTTTTTACCCCCTTGCTGGGCGTGTTGATCCTGCCGGCAAAACTGAAACACGCTCATAAAAAGAAGGGGTGGTTTGCGACCTCCTTCTCGGGTCTCCTTTGGCTCGCATTGCGGTTCCGCTGGATGACCATTTTAATAACTCTGGGTGCCCTAGGGGTCTCCATTTTCGGACTTACACAAGTCAATCGGGAGTTTTTCCCGTCTTCCAACCGGCCAGAACTCGTCGTAACATTTAACCTTCCCCACAACAGCTCTATCGCTGAAACACAGGCGCAAGTCTCACAATTCGAAGAACAAATGTTGGCGGGAAATGAAGCCATCGAACATTGGTCAACCTATATTGGCACGGGGGCACCGCGCTTTTTGTTACCGTTCAACCCCCCGCAACCCGTGCCCAGCATTGGCCAGATCATTATCGTTACAACCGGATTGGAAGAACGGGATCGTATCCGGGTCGAGTTGGCGCAATATCTGGAAAACAACTTCGTCGGCACAGATGCCGAGGTTAAATTACTTGCGATTGGTCCCGCTGTGAAGCATCCGATTGAGTATCGCATCAGTGGTCCGGATATTCAGGAAGTCCGAAGAATTTCGGGTGAATTGGCCAGCATTGTCTCGACAAATCCAAATTTGGGAAAAGTGATTTATGATTGGATGGAACCGTCACGTGTGGTCAAGGTTGAATTGCTCCAAAACAAGGCAAGACAGCTTGGGATCACGTCACAGAGTGTTGCGTATGCATTAAACGGCATTGTCGCCGGAACGGTTGTTACGCAGGTTCGAGACGGTATTTACCTTGTAAACGTTGTGGCCCGCGCACAACCTGCCGAGCGAAACTCGATAGAAACGTTGCGCAATCTTCAACTTAGCGGCCCTAGCGGGCATTCAATCCCGCTCGCCTCTGTCGCTAACTTTCACTACGAGATTGAACAACCGGTCATTTGGAGGCGGGATCGCGTTCCGACGCTGACCATTGGGGCCAGTATAATTACCGACGTTGAGGCACCTACCGTAGCCGCGCAGCTTAGAGAGCAGGTAGCGGCTTATTCCGCGACCTTGCCCCGCGGGTATTCCATTGATGTAGGTGGAACCGCTGAGGGCTCCTCGGATGCGCAAAAGCCAATTATCGCTGCGTTTCCGCTTATGCTTTTCATTATGGCCACAATCCTGATGATTCA
>DFBP01000180.1:16084-16386 GCA_002366685.1 Rhodobacterales bacterium UBA3077
CTTCCGTTCGGAATCGCTTTGGGTTTTGTCGCCGTTCTGGGGGTGTTGGCGCTCAGTGGTATTCTGATCCGCAACTCCGTCATTCTAATCGTTAAGATCGAGGATCTGAGAAAAGAGGGCGTAGAAGCCTATGAGGCCGTAGTACAGGCCGCCGAGCAGCGGATGCGCCCTATTATGCTAACAGCGGCGGCGGCAAGTTTGGCACTGATCCCGATTTCGCAAGATGTTTTCTGGGGGCCGATGGCATTCTCTATGATGGGAGGGATAATTATAGGTACATTCCTTACCTTGCTGTTTTTACC
>DFBP01000308.1:0-3700 GCA_002366685.1 Rhodobacterales bacterium UBA3077
GGCTTGGCGGCGGCACTTGTATCTATGCGAGGCGCATTGCGCGGTGGGGGAGGCGAACTCATAGAAGTTGGCGCGTTCAGCTCGTTGCCATCGAGCGCTGGCTGGAAAATATCGGGCGCTGCTTCCGAGGGCGGTGCCATTACATCCACCGTAGGCGCAACCACCACCACTTCCGGCTGGTCCGGAATAAGGAGCGCGGAAAGATCGGGCTCAAGGTCTGCACTATCGGGTTCAGCCGTTTCATCCATAACCGTTTCTGTCGGAGCAACATCGGCGCTCGGCGCTTCAACGCTTTCATTGGTGATTTCCGGCTGCGCGATCTGCGCGATGTCGGACATCGGCACCAGAGGCGCTGCCGCGCTCTGCACATCAAGCTCCTCTGAGCGTACAAGCGTCACTTTGGTAATGCGCGGCTCTGGCAGGGTATCTTGCCACCAGTCAAGCCCGCCCAGCATGATCACTATAATAAGTGCCCCGTGCGCGGTGCCGGATATGATGGCGCCTGCCTGCATCGCACGCTACTCGCCTGTCAGGGTCGGGCCACCCACATCGGTCACGAGCCCGATATTGCCAAAGCCGCCAGCGTTGAGCGCGCCCATAACCTCCATCACCGTATTGTAAGGAATGGAGCCATCCGCCCGCAGGAAGACCTTGTCGCTGGTCCGCTCGGCCGCGATGGCGCGGAGCTTCACCACAAGCTCCGCCATCGGCACTTCTGTATCCTGAACCATCACCGCCCCTTCGGCGGTCAAGGAAATGGTTAGCGGCGTTTCTTCTTCGGTGGGCAAAGCGCTCGCCGCGGTTTTGGGTAATTCAAGCGGCACACCCACCGTCAGCATCGGCGCAGCAACCATAAATACAATCAACAGCACCAGCATAACATCCACAAAGGGCGTCACGTTGATTTCGGACATCGCCCTGCGCGGCGCGCGCCGCACCCGCCCGGTGCCGGACCGGCTGGCGCGGGTTATGGTTGCCCCCGCCATCTATTCGCTCCGGTCTAGCTGGCGCGACAGGATCATCGAAAACTCGTCCGCAAAAACCTCTTGCTCGGCGGTCAGGCGGTCCGCATCTCCCGAAAGCTTGTTATAAAACACCACCGCTGGAATAGCCGCCAACAGCCCCAAGGCTGTGGCCAACAACGCCTCGGCAATACCGGGGGCAACCACGGCAAGGTTGGTGCTCTGCTGGTTCGCGATTTCCTTAAAGGCGTTCATAATGCCCCAAACCGTGCCAAACAGCCCGATGAAAGGCGCGATTGACCCAACCGTCGCCAGAAAAACCAACCCTTTATTCAATTCATCCGCTACCCGGCCAAGCGCCACATTCATCGCCCGATCTATCCGCGCTTGCGCACCGGCAATCAGCTCACCGCTCGAGCGGTGCGAGCGCCGCCACTCCGCCATTCCGGCCACAAACACCTTTTCGGGTGCCGAAGCGGGGTTTTCACCCAAGTGCTCATAAAGCTCGTCCAAAGGTTTGCCCGACCAAAACGCCTCTTCAAAAGCTGCATTCTCTCGGCGGGCTTTCCGGTAGTTGATATATTTTTGTACGATGATCGACCACGACCAGAAAGACGCCAGCAGCAATAGCAGCATAACCACCTTGACCGTTATCGTCGCCCGCGCAAATAAAGCCAGAATCGAAAAGTCGATGTTCTGCGCAGCCGCTAATGCTTCTGTTTCCATGGTACCGCTCGCTTGTTAAACCGCCCGGAATGTGTCTTTCGGTGCGTTTTTGAAATGCCTTCGCTTACTCTGCCAATATTCGGCTCAAAGGTCCAGCAAATCCGGTGTTAACCGAATGATTTCAGCAATTTCTGGCGAATATCCGCCGGAAGACGCGCCGCTTTTCCAGATAGATCCATGCAAGCCACTTTGAAATTGCCGCTGAATACGAGATCATCCACACGCAAAATCCTCTGCCTCATCTCCAGCGACGCGCCGCTAACTTTACCGGTCACAGTTTCCACGCGCAGTTCATCACCAAACCGCGCCGCCTTATGGTAGTCTGCCTGAACGGAGCGCACCGCAAATACCAGCCCTGCGGCTTTCATTTCGTTTTGGTCAATGCCCATATCGCGCACCGCATCCGAGCGGCCTCGCTCCGCGAATTTAAGATAATTGGCGTAATAGACGATACCGGCCATATCGGTATCTTCATAATAAACCCGCAAATTATGGACGTAAATCATTGGCAACTCCGTGGTGCGAATAGCCCGATTATTCACAGAAATGGAAAAGGGTTCAATCCCCAACCGCGCCCGTCTGGAACAGCCAGCGGCTTGGGCTGGGTTTTCAAATGTTCAACTCAGTAAAAGGCGCGCCGAAAATATCCGGCGCGCCCTCCCCTCATTGTGCATCCTGTTGTCAGCAGGAATGAGCGATCATAGCCCGATGCGGTAGAGCGCAAAGCCGCCTTCGCCCTCACCGGCTGGCTCAATCGAAACCCCTTCAACGGAGTCAGAATACCGAACCCCCGCTGGGCCGGTTTCAAAAATGACCGTCGTGTCGGGCACCGGTGCAAAACTCCAGTTGGCATCCGCCTGCGGGTTAATCGTGCCTTTTTCAACGATATAGCGCACAATCACATCGCGGTTGGTGTCCGGCCCTTCAAAGATGATCGTATCCCCCGTGCCCGGGAAATTCCCGCCACCGCTGGCGCGATAGTTGTTTGTGGCCACCACAAACATGGCTTCCGGATCAATCGGCGCACCGTTGAACTCAAGGTTCACAATCCGGTTTGATTCCGCGTTAATGGTCTCTCCCCGGCGGGCAAATTTGGGAGGCTCGGTCAGGTCGATCTGATAGGTCACACCGTCCATTATGTCAAAATTATAGCTCGGCATTTCCGGGTTCAGCAGCACCTGATCCTGCCCACCGGCCTCAATCTGGTTGAAAATCGAAACCGAGCGCTCCAGCCAGTCCTTAACCTGTGCGCCATTGATCAGCACGGCGCGAACCGTGTTTGGATACAGGTAAAGGTCCGACACGTTTTTGATCGCCACCGGACCGATTTCCACATCGGTATAATATTCCGGACCACCACGGCCACCGGCCTTGAATGGAGCAGCTGCCGACAGGATGGGTATCCCTTCCCATTCGGTCCCCTGCATCATTTGTTCAATATACCATGTCTGCGCATTGCTCACGATCTGAACCGAAGGGTCGTCGGCCACCAATGCAAAATAGGAATGCAACGGGGCATCGGTCATCCCAACGGCGCGGCGGACATAGGCCAGCGTTTCTTCATGCTCTTTCATGGTGGAATCCAGCACCGCCTGAACATCTCCCACAAGCGGAATATTCTTGCGCTCAACCCGCTCATAGATCGGCCGGGTTGACGACTCGGAAGTTACAACCCGCCACTCGCCCCCGTCGCGCTCCAGCATCAGGTCGATCAACCCCATATGCGAACCCCAGAAACCACCCATCGTGGCGGGCTTGCCCTGAATGGTCCCCGCTTCCACGTCAATCCCTTCGATCCCCGCATAGGTTTCCGACGGGAAAACAAGGTGCGAGTGGCCAGTGACCAGCGCATCAATGCCGTCAACACCTGCGAGATACAGCGCCGCGTTGGCCATGCCTTCGGTCTCCGGCTCTGCCGAAATCCCCGAGTGGCTCAGCGCGACAATAATATCTGCGCCCGCTTCCTGCATTTCCGGCACCCAAGCCTTGGCCGCCTGCAAGATATCCCGCGC
>DFBP01000308.1:3838-4051 GCA_002366685.1 Rhodobacterales bacterium UBA3077
TCCGCGCCAGCGCTCGCGCCCAGCGATTTCACAAAGTTCGCACTCACCATCGGGAAGTCCGCGCCCTGCACAACCTTATCCATAAACTCAACGCCATAGTTGAACTCATGGTTGCCCAATGTGCCGCAATCATAGCCAAGCACGTTCATCGCCTGAATAACGGGGTGCTTGTCCCCGTCGCTCATGCCGCGCTCATAGGCAATGTAATCGCCC
>DFBP01000063.1:0-2692 GCA_002366685.1 Rhodobacterales bacterium UBA3077
GTTGTTTAATTGTTTTCGCCTTTGTCGGGCGGTTGTATTTAGTGTTGGAGGTGTATGTTTGTTGTACACAACGGTTCTATCCGCATTTTCCGGAAAATTTAGTCACGCACAGAGGGAATTCTCTGGTTCGTGCGGGTTTTGTCTGTGGGGGGCGGGGTTATGGGAAATACAGTAGCGTCAGACCTTACATCGATATTTACACAATTACCGACCGTGTTCTTGTATGCTTTTGCGGTTGTATTATTGCTAATGACCGGATTTTTTGCGGTTAAACTATATTGGCGGATCCGTGGGAATACGCAACATACAAGCTATCAATACGGGGTGGTGGCGCCGGTTCAATATGGTGACCGCGGCGCAACGCCGACACCTGAAGCTAAGTTTGCCGAAAGGTTGGACCATTTGGTTGAACAGGAAGATGCTTATGATCTGGCCCACTTGCTACCCAAAACCCGTGAGTTGGGCGCGATTGCGAATACAGGCTTTCGCACCGCGCCGGTTCTGGATTCCTCGGGCGTTGGTATTTTGACCCTGATAGAACAAGTTGCCGCAGAGGTTGATCGTGGATTTAGGGTATTGATGCACACAAATCTCGACTCGATGGTGGATCTGGATGGTGCTGGTGCCAACAGCCTTTCAACAAAGGTGTCCATGACCGGCGTGAAGCTGAAGTTTGCGGTTGTTGACCGGTTTGGCAAGCTGGTGGTTGCGATTGACCACCAAACAAAAGAAAAGCGGGGCCGGCAGGATTTTATAAACCGCTCGATTATCATTGAGGTCTTGCGGAAAGCAGGGGTGTGGTACCTCGAAATTCCACGAAATTATTCGGGAGCGGACGCGCGTGCGCAATTGTTGGCGGTTTTACGCAGCAAAGCCTCGAGCCAAAATGGTGGAATCGAAGTGGCCTGATTAAGGGCTGGAACCGCTAGTCTGTACAGCGAGATTTCCGGAACGAAGCACTTGGCGCTACAGGTGGGATTTTTTAAAGCAAGCTTGAAAAATAGGCTGCGGCGCGGTGGCCTCGCTGCGCTCGGCGGGGCTTTGCCCCCTTGGCTGCGCCAATTCACCCAGAGTATTTTGAGCAGAAAAGAAGCTGAAAACGGTTTTGCTAAGGATGGGTCTGGATGAACATATAGACCCACTCACCTTTATAGTCGGGGTTTTCGGATTTAAGCTCGGCGATCCTGTTGCGCATATAGTCAAGGTAGGGTTCAGCGGGTTCTATGGTTTCGCGTAATCCTTCGTAGAGCGGTAGTGAGCTGGCATAGGCGATGGCAAGTTCCTGCCCGAAGGGGGGGCTGACCACCAGCTTGACCGAGCTTTTGCCTTCGCGGTCGGCACCGATTTCAATCGGAGAGTCGGAATGGTGCAGTTCGACATCTTCCCATTGGTTGGGGCGCAGATGCAGGACGCGACCATCCACATCGAAGAAGTCAACATAGACATACGCTGGATAATCCGGCGAGCGCATTTTGACGATAACGCGTTCGTCTTCGCCATAATCAAACGTGCTGATTTGAGTGATGGCGCCAACTTGCATCGAGTCACGGGTTTGGCCCTGTGATTGCGGTAGGCCGAGGTTTTCGAGCCGTGAGAGTACGTCACACTGCGGGGAAGGCAGCACCAGCATCGATCCACCGACGGGGATAGATTCTCCAAGCTGGTTACGGATGGCGTTGAGCAGGGGCTCGCGGAGGGCAGCGTCGGGGACGTGGCCGCGTAGCTCGAGGGTGCCGGTTTCGGGGATGAAGGTGGCGGCTAGGCGGGAGCAGGGCACCGCGGAGAGGATTTCGGAGATACCATCGCGGGCGGAACCATCAGCATTTGCAGCTGTATCAAGCGGGCGCATGAAGGATTGCACAGCAGAGAGCGAAACCGGGTCAAACGGGACGCTGGAGTCGCCAGCCCAGCCTGTTGCAGCCGTCACTACCGGCGCGTCGAGCGGTGCCGCTGGAGCAGCACTCGCCGCTGGCGGGAGGCTCGGGGCGGCAGCCGCGGGTGGGGCTTTGGCCTCGGCCGGAGGGGTATCTGGCGATATTTGATTGCTGGCCTCGGAGATGAGTGAGCTGGCCGGGACCGATCCTGCGTTGGGGGCCGTTGGGCCAACGGGCTCCGCAGTTGCAGTGGCAGAAGCGAGCAAAGTATTGGGGAGTGGGCTGGACGGGCTCGGCGTAGCGGCGGGTTGGCTTACCGCAACGGGTGTGGTCGCGCTGGCATTGGCTGATTGCAAGGGCTGGGCTTTTGGCAAGATGGCCACTGGCCGCTCGCTTGGGAGGGCCGTGTCCTGCGCGGCGGGCGGCGGCGCTTGAGGGGCAAGCGCTTCGGATGCGACGGGATTGGCTTTGGCCTTGGCGCCCTCGGCCCTGAGGGCGGGCGTGGGCGCGCCCGAGGCGGTACTGGCCTGAACGACGGAATCGTTCTGGATTTCGGCGACTTCGGTATTGTCGGGCTTGAGCGGGGCGGGGCGCGTTCCGGTGGCGGCCAATGGGGCTTGCACAGGCTGGTCGAGCGGTTGGGCGCTGGCGGTTTCGGTCCGAACCGGGCCTTGCCCTAGCGCTTGCCCCTCAGCGGATTCAGCGCTCTGCTCTTCGCCTTTGGTTTCTTGCGGCGTGGCCTTGGACTGTGGAACTTCGTAGCTTGTCATCTTGATGCGACCGGACTGCTGGGGTTCGGCCTCAAGCGGCTCGGGCTC
>DFBP01000063.1:2755-4917 GCA_002366685.1 Rhodobacterales bacterium UBA3077
AGGACCACGTCCTGCACCCCTTCCCGTTCCAGTGCGGTGACCAGCGGCAATAGCTTTTGCAAGCGGGAATCGCCGTGGGCGTTAATCCTGACGCGAAGGTCGGGATCGGCTTCGAGCAGGCTGGCAATGCGGGCCAGCAATACTTCGATCTCGAGTTCTAGCCCGTCCAGAGCGACTCGGCCCTCATTGGAAATAGCAACCGTTGTGCCGCCTTTGGGCAGGCTTTCGCCGGCTGTCGAAATTGGAGGTGAGACTTCGAAAGGCGCGGTGGCGTCCATCCGGCCAACCATCATGAAAAACACAAGAAGGAAGAAAACCACATCAATCAGGGAAACGATGGTTTCCTGCGGGGCGGGTTTATCACGGCGCTTGAGCTTCATTGGCCTGCCTCCAGCCGCACAACGCGCACGTTGCCGGCACCCGCTTCGGTTACCGTTTGAATGGCCGAGACGAGCCCCTGAACATTGGAGCCGCCGGAGGGGAGAATGAGGACACGGGCGCCTTCGGTTTCAGATAGCGCAGCGGCAAGGGTGGGGACAGTGAGCGGTTGGCCGCGCAGCAGGGCGCTGCCATCGGCTGTGATGCGGATCAGCAAGGTGGAGCTCGGCCCGCTGGCGCTGCCTGTGCTTTCTTCTTCGGACTGTACCATCGGCATCATATCGAGGTCGAGATAGGTAGAAGTCACCATAAAGAACACCAGCAGGATCAGCATGACATCGACAAGCGGTGTCATGGTAATCAAGGCAGCATTTCTTTTCCGGCGAGCGAGTTGCATGGCGTTTTAGGGCGTGGCTGGCGCGTTAATGATAAGGTTAAATCGGCCCACAGCGGACTCGATTTTGTGGGACACCCGTTCAACCGCCGCCGAAAGCAGGCTTGAGGCAATCGCCGCCGGAATAGCCACCACAAGGCCAACGGCTGTGGTCAGCAACGCTTGCCAGATACCCCCGGCAAGAACCGAGGCGTTGGCAGCACCTTCGGCCATTTCAAGCTCCTGAAAGGACTGGATCATCCCGAGCACGGTGCCAAGCAGCCCGAGCAGCGGCGAAATAAGGGCAATGACCTCAAGTATGCGAATAAAGCGGTTGAGCTGCTCAACTTCGGCATTGCCACGGCGCTCCAGCTCGGTAGCTAGCAGGCTTTGTGGCATGCGGTTTTGTGTTGCGGTGATAGCATAGGCCAGCACGCGCTCTGCCGGGCTGCGCAACTTGAGCGCATTGAGCGCGTTTTGATTGTCTCGCGCCTGCACTTGTGTCAGCGCGGCATTTATCCTTTTTTGCCCCGAAAGCACGCCTATAAACTGAATGAGCTTATAGGCTATGATCGCGAGCGAAAGGACCGAGAGCGCGGCAAGAACAATGACAACCGGACCACCGGCGTCGATGATTTCTATGAAAAAGGCGACCATGGTTGGCCCCTATTTGACCAGCGCGGAATTGGCGCGCGAGTTGAGCTCGAGGAACGAGAAACAGTCAAGCTCCTCCCCGTTTTGCGGCGTGCAGGCGCCGATATCGTGCAGCAGGATGTCACCAATGGCGGCGCACTGGATTTCAGGGATTTCGAACAGCTTGAGCGTGGTGCGCTGGGCGGGAAGCGGGGAAGCGTCAATGGTCAAAAGGCGATCAATGATGCCGTCATTGGTGAGGATCGCGAGCGACATTTCAAAACCGGTCAAATTGTCGGCAAGGCCGTTTTGAAACAAGAAGAAAGCCTGACAACCGGTTTCCACATCTTCCAGCTTGTTGAGCTCAACCGTGAGAGACTGGGCCGTGGCTACAGCGGGTGCGAAGGGAGTGGCAAGAAGAGCAAGTAAAACAAGGCGTTTGAGCATAACGGGGTCCTTTTCCAAATTGATTCTGGATAGGCTAGCACAGGTCTTAAGGGTGGCTTAGTAGAAAATGTCTTGTCTGTCATTCGTGAGACATCTACCCGGCGCATCGCCCAGATTTGATGCGGACCAATTATTGAGAAAGCTGGGCTATGGCCGGGGTGGATTTTACCGTTTGGTTAAAGCGTTTTCGATAGGCTGAAGGCGAGGTGCCGATTTTGCGCTTGAAAGCCATGCGGAAGGTGTCAAGAGACGGGAATCCAGCGGCCAGCGCAACCTCGGCTAGCGGAGCGGCGCTGGTTTCGAGCATGGCTTGCGCATGGAACAGGCGCTC
>DFBP01000102.1:0-4916 GCA_002366685.1 Rhodobacterales bacterium UBA3077
CAACCGCGCAAAAGCGCGTGGTGCTCAAATGGCCGCGCAAGGCTGCCCCTTTGGCTGGTCTGAAAACACCCTCACACCAGATACTGGGTAAATCCACCCGCTATGATGTGTGGATGTGCGGGTAGTGCCAGCACCAGACACCCGTACAGGTGGTAACCACATCAATTTGTCGCTGATATTACAGCGCGTTACCGCGTAAGTGATAGGTTTTCGCCATTATTTGTAACAAAGGAGATTGAATATGGCCGGAATACGCCCGAGTGATTTTGTAATTAAATGCCCACCTGAACTTGCAGATGCCCATTGGCAAAAGAAAAAAGGTAAGGTCGGAAAAATGGTAAAAACCGGCGTGGGTGCTGAGCTCAAGAAGCTTCACGCCATGCTGAAAAAGGTTGATACTTTGGCGCTGGATCCGGCTTCAAACCCGTCAAAATCCATGAAGGAACTTCAGATTAAAGTCGCGGAAGCAAAAAAAGAGTATATGAAATCCATTCCGCCGATCAAAAAGCAGTGCCTTACGATCAAATCTGTTGCTGAAAAGGCTGAAGCCAAGCTCAAAAAAATGCCGCTCGGAAAGGATGCTTCCAAAGCGGCGGCAAGTGTGGCGAAGGCGGCAGACTTTTATAGTGTAACCTGCAAGAGCCTCGATCTGGATTCTTCCGTTGACAAAGTGAAAGCCGACATTGCCAAGAAAAACATGCTGGCGGCCAAGCTGCTAAAATCATCGCTCGCGAAATATATGACCGGAGCGAAGAAATTTTTGTCGGATCCAACCAAGGAATCATGGGGCGAAAATATAAAGCAGCAGGGTCGGAGCGTGTCGAATTCCGTTGCTCAGTTGGCCGAATACCGGGCTGAATTTTGGAACGATTTCGAAAAATTCAAAGGCTTTGATCTCGCGACTCTTAAAATTGATGACGATGACAACTTCGGTAAAAAAACCTCCGCATTGGTTAAGGCCGCGGCCAAGCAGGTGGTTGCAATTGCCAAATTCAAACCCTAATTAGCTGGCGCGAATATCGGCCCATATCGGCATGTGATCCGAAGCTCTTTTGCTGGCCTCACAGGTATGAACACCACTATTGCTAAAGGCAAGGTCGCGGCTTAACGCGATCTTGTCGAGCCCAACCACCGGCCTTGACGACGGGAAGCTGTGCCCGGGCGTATGCAGGTTAAACCGTTCGGAGAGTGCAGTTAAATTTTGGCTGGTCTGGCTCCACTCGTTGAAATCACCCATAATCAGCGTTGGTAGCGCGGATAGGCGCGCCAGATATTCGGTTATATGCTTGACCTGCACCCGCCGGTCACGGCGCATAAGGCTCAGGTGCACACCCACCACGCGCAAACTGGTGCCGGGCAAATCCAGGTCGACCACAACAGCGCCGCGGGGCTCAAGCCCGGGGAGATCAATATTGTGGGTGTCCATCACCTCGGCATCTTGGCGTACCAGCACAGCGTTGCCGTGCCAGCCGATGCTATCCGGCCTCTTGGCCAGCTCCACGATTTTGAGATTGGTGTTTTCAGCCAATAAGTCACGCGGAATACTGCTGGCGCGGCGGCCAAAGCGGCGGTCTACTTCCTGAAGCGCGACAACGTCCGCATCAATGGCAGAAAGCACGGACAGCACCCGCAACGGGTCGCGCCGGTAATCCAGCCCCACGCTTTTCCTGATATTATAGCTTGCAATACGGGTCATTTCACGCTCCTCCGCAAATATATAGGTAATTTGCCGGCATTTGAAAGGCCGCGCCTGCTTGCTCCGCCTCTTGGGCTCGCTTATCATTGCCGCGAGGAGCCTCAATAAGATGAAAATTGCGCGACAAAATTTTATCGTTTACCTGATCTGGATTTTTCTGGTTGGCGAAGTTATTTGGTCGCTCTGGCAAGCCCAGTGGAACGGAGCCTTTGTGGCTGCGGTTACCCTTGGCCTCACATTGCTGCCACTTTTGTTCGAAGAACGGCTTGGGGTTAAGCTGCCGATGACCTTCGGGGCGATGGTGGTCATTTTCCTGTTCGCCACGCTGTTTTTGGGAGAAGTCGGGGGTTTTTACGCGCGCTATTGGTGGTGGGATGTAATCCTGCATAGCGGCGCGGCAGTCGGTTTTGGCCTAATTGGTTTTGTGCTGGTGTTTATGCTTTTCGAGGGAGACCGTTTTGCGGCCCCCCCGTTCTCCTTGGCAATCCTGTCGTTCTGCATTGCCGTTTCCATCGGAACCATATGGGAGATTTTTGAATTTGCTTTGGATGAAACCTTTGGTTTCAACACGCAGAAATCAGGACTGAAGGACACGATGTGGGACCTGATTGTGAATGCAATCGGGGCCAGCATCGGCGGGGCTGCCGGTTATTTCTATTTGCGCAGGTGGTATTTTGGCGGGCTGGCGAAGCTGATCGGGCAATTTATCGAAGCCAATAAGCAGTATTTCCGCAAGCATAAATAGCCCCCTCCCGAATTTCGGAAGGGGGAAATCTGTATTAAAGGCTGGCTTCCAGTGCTGCGAGAATGGCAGCGCCCATTTCGCTGGTTGAGGTCGGTGTGCCACCCTCAGCCTGCATCAAGTCTGCGGTGCGCACCCCGTCAGCTAGCACTTTTTCAACTGCGGCTTCCAGCCGGTCGGCTTCAGCGCCTTCATCAAACGAATAGCGGAGCGCCATCGCAAAGCTGAGAATGCAGGCCGAAGGGTTGGCTTTGCCTTCACCCGAAATATCGGGCGCTGAGCCGTGCACCGGCTCGTACATTGCTTTAGGGCGGCCGTTTTCCATAGGAGCCCCAAGGCTGGCCGAGGGCAACATGCCGAGCGAACCTGTGAGCATCGCGGCCACGTCGGAGAGCAGATCACCAAACAGGTTATCGGTGACGATCACATCAAACTGTTTTGGGTTGCGCACCAGTTGCATACCGCCGTTATCGGCATACATGTGGCTGAGCTCCACATCGGGGTAATCCGCATCATGAACGGCCTGCACTACCTCACGCCACAAGATGCCGCTTTCCATCACATTGGCTTTTTCCATCGAGCATACGCGGTTGTTGCGTTTGCGGGCCAAATCAAACGCCGCGCGGGCCACGCGGTCAATTTCCGCTTCGGTGTAGCGCTGGGTGTTGATCCCGACCCGTTGGCCGTCTTCTTCAAATATCCCGCGGGGCTCGCCAAAATAGCTGCCCGAGGTTAGCTCGCGCACAATCATGATATCGAGGCCGGAAATCAGCTCCGGTTTGAGCGACGAGAAATCGGCCAACGCATCAAAACACTGCGCGGGGCGCAGGTTGGCAAACAGGTCCATCTCCTTGCGCAGGCGCAAAAGGCCGCGCTCGGGTTTGACCGAGAAATCAAGCTCGTCGTATTTCGGGCCGCCAACAGCGCCCAGCAGAACCGCGTCGACTTCCTGCGCTTTGGCCATGGTGTCATCGTGCAGCGGCGTGCCGTGCGCGTCATACGCTGCGCCGCCGACAAGGTCTTCCGAAATGTCAAAGCTCAGCCCGCGCTTGGCATCAAACCACGCGATGATCTTTTTGACCTCGTCCATCACTTCGGGGCCAATGCCGTCACCGGCGAGAATAAGAAGGGAGGGGTTGCTCATGGCGCTTTCCTTTGCTGCAAACTTTCTCCATTGCGGTATCGCGTTGGGCCAGAATGGTCAAGCATCGCAGAGCGGAATGATGGCCTCGGCCAGCATATCATAAACCCGCCGGATGCGCGGGGTTTGCCGCAAGGCTTTGGCCGCCACCAACCAAACGGGTAGGTTCTCCAGCGGCAATTGCTCCAGTACCCGCACCATATTCGGCGCCTCCAGCCCAAGGCGAAGCTGGGTGGCTCCGATGCCGCAACCGGCTTTTGTTAACTCCCAATAAACAGACTGGTCGTCACAGCGCACCGGAAAATCCTCCCGGGTGGCCGGCATGCCCAGCGCCTTCATTGAGTCTATGACCAGTGTGCCGCGATCCAGACCAACCACATCGTGATGCGCCATATCCGAAAAACTGTGGGGTGTGCCTTTGCGGGTAATGTAGTCTTTATGCGCAAACAATCCGGTTTTGATCTCGCCAAGCTTGCGGGCGATCACATCATCTTGCGTGGGTCGATACATGCGCACCGCTATATCTGCCTCGCGAAATAGCAGGTTTTCGCTCGAGTCGCTCGGGGCCAGTTCTATCTGGATATCCGGCTCGGCTTGTCGGATCGCGCTAATAATCGGTGGCAGTGAGTAGTGCGAGAAAACCAGTGAAGCCGTAATCCGCACTGTGCCCTTCAGGCTTTGCGACTGCCCCGCAGCCAGAAGGGAGAGGCGGCGGGCGGCATCTTGCATCTCTTGGGCTGCGGGAAGCAGGGTAAGGCCCGCCTCGTTCAGCGCCAGCCCCCGTGGCTGTCGGGTGAACAGGCTGGTGCCGAGCGCCGATTCTGTGGCGCGGATCTGGCGGCCAAGGGTGGGTTGGCTCTGGCCAAGCTGGCGGGCGGCGGCCGAGAGCGAACCGGTTTCGGCCACCGCCAAAAAGGCTTGCAGCAAGGCCCAGTCGAGAGAGTTAAGCGCGTTGTCCATTCATCAGTGAATACCACATGGTTGAATTTTGGCAATTTATATTCACACGTAAACACGTATCTTGGGATCAGCAAAAAGGAGAACGCTATGAAAAATAAAGTTTTGGTATTGGGAGCCTCTGGGAGTTTTGGCCGTAATTGTGCAGAAGCCTTTGCGAAGGCAGGCTGGGACGTGAGGAAATTCAAGCGAGGGCAAGAGGATATGGCCACCGCCGCACAAGGCGTGGATGTGATCGTCAACGGGTTGAACCCGCAAAATTATAAGGGCTGGGTCACGGTGCTGCCGCAAATCGCGCGGGATGTTACGGCAGCGGCCAAGGCCAGCGGGGCAACCATTATCCAGCCCGGGAATGTATATAACTATGGCGCTCAACCCGG
>DFBP01000102.1:4967-5310 GCA_002366685.1 Rhodobacterales bacterium UBA3077
TTATCCTGCGCGGCGGGGATTTTATTGATAACGCACCGACCGGTAATTTTATTGATTTTCTGGCGGGCAAGCTTGGCAAAGGCAAGTTTATCTACCCCGGCAAAGCCGACATCCCGCACGCATGGGCATACCTGCCCGATATGGCACGGGCCGCTGTCGGGCTGGCCGAAATTCGCGCTACGCTCGGAGATTTCGAGGATATCCCGTTTGAAGGGCATACGATTTCGGGAGAGGAGTTGCGGGCCGGTTTTTCACGAGTCACTGGCCGAACGCTCGGGCTTTCCGGGTTTCCGTGGCTGATGATGAAGGTGCTATCACCGGTTTGGGGTTTGGCCCGCGAGAT
>DFBP01000102.1:5393-8849 GCA_002366685.1 Rhodobacterales bacterium UBA3077
CAGGATATCCTGAAAGCGGTGGTCGCGGGCTAGGGTAGCGCAACATCGACCCAAACCAGCCGGTGGCGGGTTTCGGCCCTTTCAACAAGCGCTGATTCAACCGGCCAATAAGTGCCGGCGCCCAACACAGTGAGCGCGGCACTCGGTAGCACATAGTCAACCCGCAGGTTGCCGCTGCTGGCTTCATCCCAGTCTGCGGTATCTTGTGCGGCGGGGCCTGAGTGGGTTGCGTTCGCACTTGCCAGCCCGCCCTCACTGGTTGGCCCCGGGTCTTGCAATCGCGGGTGGGCCAGAAGGGCGCGCAAGGCAGGTTTGCGGCTGTCACCGTCAAACGGATCGGCGTTCAGGTCAGCCAAAAGGGCAAACGGGTCTGAACTTAGGCTGGCTGTGTTTCCGTCATCATCCTGAAAGGCCTCGCCTGAAAGATACTGGATTAGAAACGTGATTTCGGCTTCATTGCGCAGGCCGTTGGCGTCTTCCTCGCCATCAAAAACCGGTGGGGTCGGGTGCGCTGCGAGAATGTGAAACGGGCCGGAGGGCAGGGTGATTTCTACATCCCAAAAACTGTGGGAAGCGAGCCGGAGGTGCGGCCAGAGCCCGACCGGAAAAAAAGCGGAACCGTCAGGATTTTGCGGCTGTGGCCCAAGATCCTGCCATTTAATGTGGTCAAAACGGTGGCTGTTTTGGGTGATCGGAAACCGGGATAACAGGGCCATGCCTTCAGAGCCCTCAAAGCGGCCAAAACCCCAGCTATCGGCCCAGTCCCGCACGTGACCGTTATTGTTGAGATCCAGCCCCGAGTCCATTCCCGCATTCCCGAGCGGAGCAAATATATAGGGAACATCGACCTCGGTTTCGGCCCCCAAAAGATCAGAGAATTGCCCGATGGCGACATTCTGGTAGTCGTTGTCAAAACCCGTGATCAGCAGGATGTCGGGTTCCACCTCACCGATAATATGCGCTATGGCCAGAATATCCTTGTCTCGATCAAGGATGTCCTTGAGCAGCAAGCCCGGCCCGTCGCGCCCGAGGCCAACGTTATAGGTGGCGAGCCGCAAGCTGGTTTGGGCCAGCACCGGAACCGCAAAAAAACAAAGGAGAACGCCGAGCAGGCGGATCATTTAGGAATAACGGCTTTGGATAGAATACGGGAAACCTTGATAATTGAAGTGCCGCGGATAAAAATAACAGCAGGCAAAAAAGCCCAGACAGTGGCGACCCAGACCAGTGAATGTAAATTACCAAACAAGTCGGGGCCGAGCGGTTCCTGAATCAACGGAAACACAAACGGAATGGCATAAAACAGGGCAAAGCTGATGATGATATTCACCCAGCCGTCTCGCCGGAGCCGCTTGCCTGTCAGGCTGACTTCGGCCGGAGAAAAGGTTGGCAGATTGGCCCACAGGTTAAATTCCGAGCGCCCGAACGGCCACTTGAACACCCAGAGCAAGAGGCTCATGAATGCCGTGAGCGCGATGCCAATGGCAAAGGCTGTCGAGAAAACACGTGTGAGCAATTCAGTGTTGGAGGCCGTTTCAAAAGAAGCAATTTTGCCCAGTGCAAAATCTACCGGTGAATTGGGTGTGATTGTATAAGGCATCGTCATATCGGCCAACGCCAGAATATCGGCGTCTCCGCTTACAGATGCGCGGCAGAGCAGGCTCAGCCCGACCGCAAGTGCCGCCAGAATGGCGACCCGGAAGCGGTTATAGGGCGGGGCAAAGCGAAAATCGACAAAGCCCGGCGATTTGCTGGCATATTCAAACAAAACAAAAGCCGCAATAATTCCGGCAATGATCATGGATAGCTCGCGCGCCACATTGGTCATATCCGGCAGGATAAAGCTCGGGGCAATAATGATTATACCCAGAATGACCGCACGAACCAGTGCTCCGCCAAGTTGTTTCAACGCTGTCTGCTCCCTCTTATAGCCGCGCCCGCGACCTTTAGATCCAAGGCATCGTAGTGGCATTTTTGGCTTCAAACGCAGCAATCTTGTCAGATTTCTGCATTGTTAAACCAATATCGTCCAGCCCGTTAAGCAGGCAGTGCTTTTTGAAAGCATCCACCTCGAAGCTGATCTCGCCACCATCCGGCCCCGTAATTGTCTGACTTTCCAGATCAATACTGAGAACTGCATTTGCCCCGCGTCCGGCATCGTCCATCAATTTGTCCACATCTTCCGGTGGCAGGATGATCGGCAAGATACCGTTTTTGAAGCAATTACTATAAAAAATATCCGCAAAACTTGTGGAGATTACAACACGAATGCCAAAGTCAAGCAAGGCCCAAGGCGCATGTTCGCGTGACGAGCCACAACCGAAGTTGTCTCCCGCCACGATCACTTGCGCGTTTCTGTAAGCGGGCTTGTTCAAAACGAAATCGGGGATTTCTGCACCAGCGTCATCATAGCGCATTTCGTCAAACAGGTTTTTGCCAAGGCCCGAGCGCTTGATGGTTTTCAAAAACAGCTTCGGGATGATCATATCGGTATCGATATTGATCANNCAATGGCATCGGGGCGGCTACGCCACTTATTTTAGTGAATTTTTCCATTTTGCTTCCTGTCAGTTAGGTTGACATTTTTCTGATCGTATTCATATATAGCCCAAATGGACTGGAGTTTTTCGGTCGGCGTTGGGTTGTTGGGATTTCTCGATGACCCTTTTGCTTTTCTATGGGAAAGATTTTATCCACCATTCAACCTTTTTCTTGATGATTTCATAAGTGCGGTTTTTTTGTTCTGGGCGGAGAAACTGCAATCCAATCGGCCGCGCCACCAAATCTGCTAGCTGCAATCCCGCAGAATTCGATTTCTTGTCAGAAAAAAGGATATGCCAATCTAGCTGAGTAATAATTCCGTTCTGGTTGGACCGCATCCTAGAATCACCATCCGCTATGCGCCTGAATGCAAGCTCAAGTTCCGCGTCTTCTTTCTTCCCGCGCGATTCCGCGATCACATGTATCATCTTTCCAAGTTGGTCTCGATCTCGCAAAGTAAGGGCAAGATGTTCAATCGACATTTGCAAACTTAATTCATAAGGACTATACGGGGTTGGGTATTTGTCCACGAGTTTTTGTTTATCAATCACAGCCGTTGCTATTGTGAAATCACAATCATCAACAATTTGAGACATTTCTTCCAAAAACTGCTCGCGTAGCTCTTGGCTGGTCTGCAAAAAACTGAACACGCCACTTTGGCGACGAATCTCGCGTTCATGCAATATCGCCTGATCATGACCGAAATACTTGAACTTAAGCTTCTGAATGGCGGGCACGATTTCTTCGGCGTATTTTGACTTTTCAACTAAGACACATGCCAAGACGAAAATCGGGAAATCTTTCTCGATATTCGCAATGGTAGGTGATCCGCTTTCGTCAAGATAAACGATGAAATCGCTAAATTCAGGCATGAGGGCCTACAGCTCTCTTACATCGGTCAAATGACCGGTAAGG
>DFBP01000194.1:0-1796 GCA_002366685.1 Rhodobacterales bacterium UBA3077
GGGATGCGCTTGCAGACCGACCCGACCGTCATTTACGGGATTACGCTTGGGCGTGAGAAACTGGGGCGTGGTTTGCGCGTGAGTGAGCTTCAGGGTGAAACGCCTTATAATACTTATGTAATTTCCGGTCTCCCGCCCACTCCGATTGCCAACCCGGGGCGGCTGGCCATTGAAGCGGCGGCGAATCCTGATTCTACGGATTACCTCTATTTTGTGGCGGATGGCACGGGCGGCCACGCTTTTGCAACCACGTTGGCGGCGCATAATCAAAACGTGGCTCGCTGGCGCGCAGCTGGAAACTAGCAGCAATTTCATAGGCTTGCAAATTAGTTAACGCGAGGTGTTGCGTACCGAACGCCCTTAGGTTGTGCAAATTTCTTGACTTTGCGAACGGTGTTGGGTATAACTCTAGGCAAGCTGGAAGAAGTGGGTAAGCAGGGTGCCGAAGGGCGCGCTGCTTTTTCGTTTCTGCCCCGATACGGAGGCAGGTGAAGGCTTAACATATGGAATCGAAATCATCCAAAACTGGCACGCCCAGTGAGGATACCTTGCGCACGGCCAAGTTTGTTTACAAACGGTTGGCGCGGGGTTTGCAAGTGTTGATTGAACGGCTGGAAGGCGGATTGGAGTCTGAGGACCCTCGCGCTACCGAGGCGCAGATCAAACAACATTTCAAGACCTTACAGCAAATTGTTGATATAGAGGTGCAGCTTGGGAAACGTGAAAAAGCGGGCGGCGGAAAAGCCGCGCTCGACCTTGACGCGGCAAGACGCGAGATCTGTGATCGACTACTTAAGCGGGCTCAAGCCGGACGCGCTGAATGAAGCGCTGGCCGGGTTGAGCGACAATGCGCTGGTGTCCCTCCCTTGGCTCTTTGAGTTTTGGGCCTTGGAGGGGCACCAGCTTTCGCCGGCAAGTAGCTGGAAGACATGGGTGATTTTGGGGGGGCGTGGCGCGGGGAAAACCCGTGCCGGAGCGGAGTGGGTGCGCGCTCAGGTTGAGGGCGCGCGGCCTGCGGATTCGGGCCACTGCAAGCGTGTGGCGCTGGTTGGTGAAACGATTGACCAGTGCCGCGAAGTGATGGTTTTTGGGGAAAGCGGGATTTTGGCCTGCACGCCGCCGGACAGGCGACCCGAGTGGCAGGCGACGCGCAAACGGCTGCTGTGGCCAAACGGGGCGGTGGCGGAGCTTTACTCGGCCTTTGATCCGGAGCGGTTGCGCGGGCCGCAATTTGATGCGGCGTGGGTGGATGAGTTGGCCAAGTGGAAACGTGGGCGAGAGGCGTGGGATATGCTGCAATTTGCGTTACGGCTGGGGGATGAGCCACGGCAGGTGGTGACGACAACGCCGAAGAACAATGCGCTGTTGCGGGAGATTTTGGGAGAGGCTTCAACGGTGAAAACCTCGGCGCCGACCTCGGCGAACAGTGCCAATTTGGCGGCTTCGTTTTTGAAATATGTGACAGCGAAATATCGCGGCACCCGGCTGGGGCGGCAGGAGCTTGAGGGTGAGCTTCTGGTAGCCGAAGAGGGGGCGCTGTGGTCGCTGGAAGGGATTAAGCGCGGTGACGTGCAGGAATTTAGCCGGATTGTGGTGGCGGTGGACCCGCCGGTAACAAGTGGGGCCAAGGCAGACCTTTGCGGAATTGTGGTAGCGGGTGTGGTGGCCGAGGGGCCACCGGTGAACTGGAAAGCTACGGTGCTGAAGGATGCGAGTGTGCAGGGCGCGAGCCCGCAGGCTTGGGCGGCGAAGGCTGTGCAGATGTTTCATGAATATGGTGCGGATCGGCTGGTGGC
>DFBP01000194.1:1879-3201 GCA_002366685.1 Rhodobacterales bacterium UBA3077
GGGCGCGTGGCGCATTTGCCGGGGATGGACGCGCTGGAAGACCAGATGTGCCAGATGACAGGCACCGGATATCAGGGCGCGGGCAGCCCGGACCGCGTGGACGCGCTGGTTTGGGCGATAACGGATTTGATGATCGATCCGGCAGCCAAGTTTTTGGCACCGAGGGTGCGGGGGCTATAGCCGCCTGCTTCAGATTTACATTTAACATGGGGGCTTAACTTAATGGTTTTGCAGCTTTTTAAGGCGTCTAAAGGCGTGGAAGAAAAGAAGTCTAGTGCGGTGGCCGGGGTTGTGGCCTTTCAGGGGGCTGGTCGGGTGGCTTGGTCTGGCCGGGATACGGCGAGCTTGGCGCGCAACGGGTTTATTGGCAATCCGGTTGGGTTTCGCTGTGTAAAAATGATTGCCGAGGCGGCGGCGGCTGTGGGGCTGGTGCTGAGCGATGCTGAGCGCCGCTATGAACAGCACCCGATGCTGGGGCTGCTCGGGCGGCCCAACCAAGGGCAGGGTAAAGCGGACCTTCTGGAGGCGCTTTACGGGCAGCTTTTGCTTTCAGGTGACGCCTATGTAGAGGCCGCGGGGCTGGATGACAGCGGCCTGCCACAGGAGCTTTTTGTGCTGCGTTCAGATCGGATGCGGGTGGTGCCGGGGGCGGATGGTTGGCCGGTGGCTTATGAATATGCCGTTGGGGCCAAGAAGCACCGGTTTGATATGCGCGGCGAGGCCAAACCTGTGCTGCATGTGAAGTTTTTCCACCCCTCAGATGACCACTACGGGCTTTCACCTATGGCGGCAGCTGGGGCGGCGCTGGATGTGCATAACTCGGCGAGTGCGTGGTCAAAAGCGCTGCTGGATAACGCGGCGCGGCCTTCGGGCGCGATCGTTTACAAAGGCGCTGACGGCATGGGGAGCATGGCGGAGGACCAATATGACCGCTTGGTGAGCGAGATGGAGAGCCATCATCAGGGCGCTCGTAATGCGGGGCGACCGATGCTGCTTGAGGGCGGTTTGGACTGGAAGCCGATGGGCTTTAGCCCCTCGGATATGGAGTTTCAGAAAACCAAGGAAAGCGCGGCGCGGGAGATTGCGCTGGCCTTTGGGGTTCCGCCGATGCTGCTGGGGCTGCCGGGTGACGCGGCTTATGCAAATTACGCCGAGGCGAACCGAGCGTTTTACCGGCAGACGGTGTTGCCGCTGGTTGGCAAGGTAACGGGTGCGCTGGGGGATTGGCTCTCGGATTATTACGGTGACGCTATGCGGTTGAAGGCGGACCTTGATGCGGTGCCGGCACTGAGTGTGGAGCGCGAGTCGCAGTGGCGGCGGGT
>DFBP01000135.1 GCA_002366685.1 Rhodobacterales bacterium UBA3077
GGTTTTCCCGGAGAAGAGGAAGCGGATTTTCAGGCCACGCTGGACCTGTGCAAAGAGGTCCGCTACGCCGCCGCTTACAGCTTCAAATACTCCCCGCGCCCGGGCACCCCGGCGGCGGATCGCAGCCATGTTGATGAAGCCGTGAAGGGCGAAAGATTGCAGAGACTGCAAACTTTGCTGACCGAACACCAATGGGATTTTCAGCAAAGTATGGTGGGCAAAACCCTGCCTGTGCTGTTGGAACGGGCCGGTCGCGATGAAGGGCAGATGATGGGGAAATCCCCCTTCCTGCATGCGGTGCATTTACAGGCAGATGCCGCCATGGCTGGGCAGATCAAAAACGTGAAAATTCTGCATTCGGAGCGCAATTCGCTGGCGGGCGAACTGGTGGATTAAGGTTGCAATTATGTAGCTGCGGCGCCGTGGCCTCGCTGCGCTCGGAAGGGGCGGCTGCCCCTCTTGGCTTCGCCAATTCACCCTGCGAGTATTTATGAAAGAAGAAGTTATGGGCATTGCGTGTGGCTTTGAATTGCGCCAATCTTGGCCAAGAAACCTTTGAAAGTGGAATCACCTTTTTTGTCTGCCCCGAGTGCGCCCGACCAAACCCGACTTGAATTTGACAGCAACCGCCTGATGATTGATCTGTGCGGGGAGCTGGATGCCAACCTTGTGCGCGTTGAAGCGGGCACGGGGGCAGAGGTGCATCGGAGTGGAAATGTGATTTTGCTTTTGGGGGAAGATGAAGCCCGCCAGCATGCCGAAACTACATTGCGCGCGCTTTACGGGCGGCTTCAGGCGAACAAGACCGTTGAAGCGGGGGATGTTGAGGCGGCGATCCGGATGCCGACCGAGATTTTTGAGGAAGGCCATGAACAGCCGGTGGCGGCCCTCGGGAAGATCGAAATCCGCACCCGCAAAAAGACAGTGGAGCCGCGCAGCCCCGCGCAGGCGGACTATGTAAATGCGTTGCTGGAAAACGATCTGGTGTTTGGACTTGGGCCAGCGGGGACCGGAAAAACCTATTTGGCGGTGGCTGTGGCGGTGGCGCATTTTCTTGAGGGCAGGGTGGACAAAATCATCTTGTCACGCCCGGCGGTTGAGGCGGGCGAACGGCTCGGGTTTTTGCCGGGGGACATGAAAGAGAAGGTCGACCCTTACATGCAGCCGCTCTATGACGCGCTGAATGATTTCCTGCCAGCGCGGCAGGTTACGAAAATGATTGAAGAAAAGCAGATCGAGATCGCGCCGCTGGCCTTTATGCGCGGGCGAACGCTTAGCCATGCCTTTGTTATTCTGGATGAGGCGCAAAACGCCACCACTATGCAAATGCGGATGTTTCTTACGCGCTTGGGCGAGGGTTCCAGCATGGCCATTAATGGCGATACCAGCCAGATCGACCTGCCCAAGGGTGTGCTTTCGGGGCTTGTGGAGGCCGAGCGGGTGCTGCGCGGGGTCGATGGCATCGGCTTTACGCGCTTTACCGCCAAAGATGTGATCCGCCACCCGATGGTGGCAAAAATCGTGAGGGCTTACGAGAAAGCCAACCGCGAATGATCGAGGTTATTCTTGAGGACGAGCGCTGGGAGGCGCTGGGGCTGGAAGCCCTTTGTGGCCCCGCGGGGCAGGAGGCGATGGCGGTGACCGGTCGAAAAACAGACGGGTTCGAGGTTGCACTAATGGGGTGCGACGATCAGCGTATTGCCGATCTTAACCGTGACTTTCGGGGTAAACCCGTGCCAACCAACGTGCTTTCCTGGCCTGCGCTTGAAGAAGCGCCCCGGCAGGGGGGGCTGCCCGAAATTGCCCTTGGAGATATTGCTATCGCTTATGAAACCTGCCTTCGAGAGGCGGGCGAAAAAGGTGTTTCAGTTGAGGACCACATAACGCATCTGGTGATACACGGGGTTTTGCATCTGCTCGGATATGACCATATTTCCGATAGCGAAGCCGAGGAAATGGAAGCACTCGAAATCAAAGCCCTTGCAAAACTGGGTATCAACAACCCATATTAGGACATTCTCGCAGCATCGGAAAAGGAGCCATGGGCGAAACGACAGACGGATCCTCTAACGCAGCGCAGCGCGCGCAGGCGTTAGCCACACCGAAAAAAAGTATCTGGCAGCGGCTGACAGGTGCTGACACAGAAGAAGACGCACCGGTGGCTGTGGCGGCTGAGACCAGCGCTATGCAGCTTAATTTGCGCAACCTGCAAACCCGCCGGATTGACGAGATTGTCGTACCCAAGGCCGACATTGTTGCGGTGCCTGAAGATGTTTCGCTTGACGATCTGGTGGAGGCCTTCAGGACATCGACGCTCACGCGCCTGCCGGTTTATCGCGAAACGCTGGACGAGCCGCTCGGGCTGATCCACCTCAAAGACCTTTCGCTGCGCCACGGTTTTGGCAATGGCAAAAGCTTTGATCTGGTGAAGCTGCTCCGCCCGTTGATTTATGCACCGCCGTCGATGCCTATTTCCGTACTCCTGCAAAAGATGCAGTCAGAGCATATCCATATGGCGCTGGTGATTGACGAATATGGCGGGGTTGACGGGCTGGTGACGATTGAAGACCTGCTGGAGCAGATTGTTGGCGAGATCATTGATGAACATGATGAAGAGGAGGCCGAGCTCTGGGTCGAGGAAACACCGGGGGTTTATCTCGCGCATGCGCGGGCTATGTTGCAGGATATAGAAGAGGCGGCCGGGGTGGACCTGCTGCCCGATGATCTCGATGAGGATATTGATACTTTGGGTGGCATTGTGGTGATGCTCGCTGGCCGGGTGCCGGTACAGGGCGAAGTGATCGGGGACGAACACGGGAACGAGTTTGAAGTGATCGAAGCGGACCCGCGGCGGATTAAGCGGTTGCGCGTAAGCTTTGCCAAATCGGAATCGGCGCCGCTTAAATGAACCGGAAAGCAGGACCGAGACCTTGGCATTTTTGCAACAAGTGGCAAAAATGGAGCTGCGGCGCTGTGGCCTCGCTACGCTCGGGGCGCTTGGCTTGAGGGGGGCGAAAATTTGACCACGTCGCGCAAGTGGAGAAGGTTTGGGCTGGCACTGCTGGCGGGGCTGGCACTGGCGCTTGGTCAGGCGCCTGTCAATTTTCCGTGGCTGGCCATAATTGCGCTTCCGGCATTGTTTTGGTTGCTCAACAGAACCAGTGGCTGGAAGGGCGGCTTTGCAATCGGCTGGGCCGCAGGGCTGGGTTATTTTGGCTTGAGCATGAGCTGGATATTTGAACCTTTTTTGGTGGATATCGAACGGCATGGCTGGATGGCTCCTTTTGCGCTCGCGCTGATGGCGAGCGGATTGGCCCTGTTTTGGGGGCTTGGCTTTGCTTTGGCGCAACGCTGGCGCAGTGCGTTGGTTTGGGCCGGGTTCTGGACATTGGCCGAAGTGGCACGGTCAACCGTTTTCACCGGCTTTCCATGGGCGCTTATGGCTTATAACTGGGTGGAAACGCCGGCCATACAGGTTGTTTCACTGATCGGGGTGCACGGCTTGGGGTTCGTGATTGTTCTGGCGGGGGGGCTGTTGCTGAGCCGGAGGGGCATGGTGCCGGCCCTGATGATCGCGCTGGCGCTTACGACTTTTGGGGTTTGGCGGCTCACCACACCGGTATCGGAAACCGATCTGACGGTGCGCCTCATTCAGCCCAACGCCACACAAACCCTTAAGTGGGACCCCGAATATATACCGCTTTTTTACCAACGCCAGCTTGAGTTGAGCCAAGCCCCCGGCAACCCGGATATTGTGATCTGGCCCGAAGCAGCGATCGCCTATTTGCCGGATGAACAACCGCTGGTGCGAAGTCAGATCGCCGATGCCGCACAGGCACCAGTTATTCTTGGCGCGCGTCGGCGGGATGCGGAGGGCGTTTATAACTCGTTGTTCCTGCTGGGGGATGACAGCCAGATCGAGGCGGTTTATGACAAACACCATCTGGTTCCATTTGGGGAATATATGCCCTTGCAAACCCTCNNGCCGAAATTTTGGGCGGCAGTTTGGTGGCTGGGGCTGGCCCCCTCGTGCTTGAAGGGGAAAAAGTGCCGGCTTTTTTACCGCTAATTTGTTACGAAGCGATTTTTCCGGAAGGCATAACGGGTGCCCGCCCCGAATGGCTTGTGCAAATCACAAACGATGCGTGGTTTGGCGCGGTCAGCGGCCCCTACCAACATCTTGCGCAAGCTCGCGTCCGGGCCATCGAGCAAGGATTGCCACTGGCGCGCGCCGCCAATACCGGCATTTCGGCAATGGTGGACCCGCTTGGGCGGATCACCGCCAGTCTG
>DFBP01000221.1 GCA_002366685.1 Rhodobacterales bacterium UBA3077
CCTGGCTGGCAAATCGCCAGATCACACCTTTCCACATGACCACAATATCCGCCCGGCCCTCTACCGGTTCACCATCGGTGAAATAGGCCACCGTGTCATAGCCGTTGATCGCACTGTCGCCGCCAGTATAGAAAATGGGCGTCTGGGCCCACAGCGGCGCGGTCAACCAACTGAACAGCAAGGCAAAACAGGCAAGAATGAAACGGCGAGGTGGCATTTGCGGTCCCGGGTTCGAAAATCCCGACCAGAATGCCCGTTGCAGCGCCTTGTGCAAAGCCCCACCACGCAGATGTGAGCGCAAACTACCGCGCCTGTGACCAAATGTTACTAAGTGGGCCTGTCAGTCGGCCCTGTCAGTCATCCCGGGCGCGGCGCGGCAGGGAGGCATAAAGCGCAATTGCAGCCGCATTCGACACATTGAGCGAGCCAAACCCACCGGCGGCGTCAATCCTGACCAGCTGATCCACCGTTTCGCGGGTTTTTTGCCGCAATCCCGGTCCCTCGGCACCCATGACCAGGGCCACCGGGTGACTCTCTCTGCCCTGGATTGCCTGCTCGATGCTTTGCTCGGCCTCGCCGTCCAGACCCAGCACAAGAAACCCCATGCGCTGCAATTCAACGATTGTGTCGGCCAGGTTTCGCATTCGCAAATAGGGCTGGCGCTCAAGCGCACCGCTGGCGGATTTGGCAAGCGCTCCGGTCTCGGGGGCCGAATGGTGGCGGGTGCCGATCACGGCACTGGCCCCCAGAACCTCTGCGGAACGCAGGATTGCCCCGACATTATGCGGATCCGTCACCCTGTCCAGCAGGAGTACCCTTGGCACTTCGGCCCCGATACAGTTTTCGGCCAATCCACCCCAACGCAAAGGAGCCACCTCAAGCGCGGCCCCCTGATGCACGGACCCCGGATCAATAGGGGCTGAAAATCTACGCGCATCGCACACTTCGGGTGTAATCCCGGCCTCGGCGATTGCATCGGCCAGTTTGTCTTTCGCATTCAGCGTCACGATCAGCCGCAGTTTCTTGCGTTGTGGGTTGCACAGGGCGTCCCGAACCGCATGCAGACCAAACAGCCACACCGTATCCGCACCGCCTGATTTGCGAGCTTGTTCTTTCTCAACTACCCATTTCGGTTTCTTCATGTCACCTGACCCAGACTCCGCTTTGCAAGACCAGAGGCCGCAACTGTCGAATTTCCTGTTGACGCCCCTCAGACCCGCTAGTAATCACGCCTTCACGTCGGGCGCAATGTGTCCCGGCAGTGGGCGACAGGCCGCAAGGTGTGGCAGGGGACTGTAACTCCCTCGCGGAGACGCACGCCTGGTTCGATTCCAGGGTCGCCCACCACTACTTTATCCACTTGATATCATTGGGAAAACCTTCGCTCCACCATTTGCGCACATCAATTTTCTGTACTTTTTTGCCGCTTTTCTGTACTTTTGGTCTTAAGGAGTACAGAAATGTCGACTAAGAAAATCCGGTATTTGTTAGAGGAACGCGGGCGTTTTTACTATCAGCGCAAGGTCCCCAAAACCTTGGAGTACTACATTGGATCGTCTAGGTGGCATATCCCTGTGGGTGGCACATTTGACACCGCACAAACCGCTGTTGCCAAGCTTCGCTCCGAACATGACGCACTGATTGCGAAAGCAAAGGCTGATCCAGCAGAAAAAACCACGCTTCGCCGTGAGAAAGACAAACAACAAGCTTTGCACGACAACCGTCAAATAGCCAAAGACCTTGAATACCGTGGAGAGGTATTATCAGGTGAAATTGACGATCCAGAAGAAATTTCTGTTGCGGAATACGAACAATGTGTTGCTGAGATAGAACCATTCTGGATGCGAACGGACGAGTATCTGCAAGCATTGGACTGGGAGAGAGCTAAAACTGTTGAAACCACTCTAAGTGCGCGGCCCGCCAGCGAAGTTTTTACCGAAGCAGAATTCATTGTGGCGATCAAAGCTGTTCGCAATTTGGTTAGGCTAGAACAAATTGACGAATGGCGCGAGGATTATGTCGGAACCACTGGCATCAGGTTCAAAGCTTTTACAGTTACGCAAATGGATGATGCTGAATACTTCGACCGCCTTGAGGCCCACTATCAGGGTTGTTTTGGCCCAAGCGAAACACCCCCAGACGATGAAGAGGCGCGTCTTGAATGGGACATATTCAAACTTAAGCTTGAACGCCTGATGGCTCGTTACGCCCCACCCGCAGACCGCCTCACGGCGGTGTTTAAGAAATTTCTGACTTTCAATGACATCAAGACTGAGGCTAAGTACAAGAGGGTCTTTGAACGATTTATCAAGCACGCTGGGGATATTCCCATATCTCAAATTACGCCCAAATTACTCCGAGGGTATCGGGATAAGCTGCTTGCAGATGGCCTTTCGATTGCATCGGTTAAAGCCGCATTTACCCCACTAAAATCCTTGTTCCGGTACGCGCTAAACGAAGAGATCGTTGAAACCAATCCAACCCAATCGGTCACATTTCCAAAGGACAACAGGCCAATCGGGGAAATAAAACATCTTGCGTTTGAGCCAAGCGAAGTTTGCAGGATTCTGGACACTATAGACACCCTATGGCTCAGCCCTTTCCCTTATCTGGATGACGAACGAAGGATCGCAATTCGCCACATAGTTCGTGCGCTGGCCTTCACAGCGGCAAGACCAATCGAACTAATGAGCCTCAAGCCCGAAGACGTTACAGAGGCGGCCATTAACATCCGTCGCACAAAAACAAAAAGCAGTTGGCGTTATGTTCCGGTGCATCCAGAGATTTCCAATTTTCCCGCCTTTGTTCAAGGTGGCGGAATCGAGTGCCTTCTGACAAACAATCAGGATTTAGTAGAACCTGTGCGACACAATTTCATGCGCGTCCTACGCGAGTTGATGGACCCCACTATCCTTGAGCCGCGTAAAACCCTTTACTCGTTCAGAGGCACCTTTCAGGATGCCATGCGCCGCGCTGGTGCACCTCTGGAAGTCCGGCAAGCCATTTTAGGCCATACGCAAGGTGGTGCAATCAAGCACTACAACAGCGGCCCTGAGTTTGATTTGATGCGCGAATGGGTGGCCAAAGCAGACCCTCGAAATTAATTTCGACCGTTCTTGTGAAATCGAGACTCAGCGGTTTGGATATGTTATGTTGAACCAACAAACAGCTATTTAGCCTGTTTGTTTCAAACGCGTATTTGTGGCGGGGCTACAAATCGAAGCGGCGGGGCCGTGGGAGCACTCAATCCTTTCAATTTTCTTGAGGACCGCCGTCAGGCGGCGATCCCACATGACTCAATCTGATGAAAGTCAGTTCACCATTTCTAATGCCGACATTTCGGCGGCGCTGGGCGGCGTGAGCCGTACAACTCTTTGGCGGCTCTTTCGAGGGCAGGAAATGTCACACACCCGCAAGTCACCGGATATCATCGCCGAAGCCGCGTCGAAACAAAACCTCTCGGGATCATGCTGCGCACAACCCTGCCGGTCAGTGGATGTATTGTGTGAAACTGCTCGGTCACCCGCCAGAAGACGTCGGCGGCTTCCCTGGATACGAAGTGTTCCTGGACGCAATGGCAGATGCCAAACATCCCGAACACGAAAATCTCAAGGAATGGTATGGCGGCGCGTTCGACCCAAGCACGCCACCAGCAGACGAACTGCGCTTCGATGTGTTCAAGTTGGCAAAACGTTGGAAGCCGAAAAACCCACCCAACTGATCAAAGTGAGGTCAAAGCAATGCTTACAGTTCTGCTTGGGGGCCGGTTGAATTTCTCGAAACCATTAATGAGGCCCCTATTGATAATAAACCAAAATCACGCCTTACAGGAATTCACCAAAACACCCTTAGTCAACAGCTTTGGAGAATACAGGGGGAGAGAGAACCATTTCTTGCCCGAGCACCAGGTCGGCAGTCAACAGCCCTGTCGCTACAACCTTTGAAAACAACAAGAAAATCCGGCGGAGACGGAAAACGGGTTTTCATTGGCAAGTGGCGGAGGGACCGCGACTGGCAGCGAACCTTCTTTTGTGGATGC
>DFBP01000286.1:0-330 GCA_002366685.1 Rhodobacterales bacterium UBA3077
CACAATCTGGCTTTCGCCCCAGCCAAGCTTTTCAAAGTGGTGGTGTATTGGTGCCATCAGGAAAATCCGCTTGCCCGTTTTCTTGTAATAAAGCACCTGAATAACCACACTCAGAAGCTCCACCACAAACAAGCCACCGATGATCGCCAGCACAATCTCGTGCTTGGTCGCCACCGCAATCGCGCCCAGCGCCCCGCCCAAAGCCAAGGAGCCGGTATCGCCCATAAACACCGCTGCGGGCGGCGCATTGTACCACAGAAAGCCCAATCCCCCCCCTATAAGCGCCGCCACAAAAATGGTGAGCTCACCGGTTCCGGCCACATAGTGCAC
>DFBP01000286.1:429-677 GCA_002366685.1 Rhodobacterales bacterium UBA3077
ACCGGAAAGGCAAGCTGCCCCGAGAGTTCCGGCACCTGCATCTGCATCACCCAATATCCGGCAATCGCCGCAACAACAAAGCCGAGCCCAAGCCGGACCTTCCCCGAAACCCCTTTATGGTTTTGCTTGGAAACCTTCAGGAAATCATCCCAAAACCCGATCAAACCAAAGCTATAGGTTACAAAAAGCACCATCCAGACATAGCCGTTATCGAGCCGCGCCCAGAGCAGGGTCGAAACCAGAATTGC
>DFBP01000286.1:715-1953 GCA_002366685.1 Rhodobacterales bacterium UBA3077
TCCCGAATAGGCTGGCCCTTGCCTTGCTTTCGCTTAAGCAGGTTGATCAGCGGTTTGCCAAACATAAACCCGAAAATCAGCGCCGTAAAAAACGCGCCGCCCGAGCGGAAGGTTATATAGCGAAACAGGTTAAAAACGCCGGCGTCATACCAGTCTGATAAAAAATATAACATTCACTCCACCCCTTCGGATTTCTCTGCGGCCCCCGCATCGCCCAATTTCTTGAGCGCGTCAATAACCAATGCCATTTTCATGCCGAGCGAGCCTTTAACCATCACAACATCTCCGGCCCTGACCTGACGGCCAATCCGGTGGGCCAACTCAGCGGAATCAAAAGCCGTTATACTACGGGTTTCAAAAGGAACCACCGCCATCAGCGGCCCGACTGTGTGCACCACATCTATGCCCTCCGCCAAAGGCGCGAGGTCATTGTGCAGCGCCGGGCCGGTCTCGCCCAGTTCCAGCATATCCCCCAGAATCGCCACTTTACGGCCCGGTTGCCGCACCAGTGTTTCCAGCGCCGCGCGGGTGCTGGCCGGGTTGGCGTTATAGCTTTCATTGATCAGGGTGAAACTGCCATCCATGCCTTCGGGGCCGAGCGCGATTTCGAGCCTTGCCCCGCGTCCCTCCGGAGGGTGCCAGCTTGCCAGTTCCAAGGTTGCCCGCGCCAGATCCGCGTCCAGCGCGTGGAGTACAGCCAAGACACCAATCGCGTTTTGGGCCAAATGCGCGCCCTCGCCCCCAAGCTTGAACAGGATGTCCCCCTCCGGCGTATCGGCCCGCACAATGGTTGCCCCGTTTGCGATATCAAACGAGCGCAACCGAAAGTCATTATGCGCACCCGCACCAAAGCAAACAACTTCGGCCCTGCCAGCGGCTTTTTGCAAAATCGGGAGCGTATCAAGATCCCCATTCAGAATGGCGACCCCTCCGGGTTCCAGACCTTTGAATATTTCGGCTTTCTCGGCGGCGATATCCTCAACGCTGTTAAACGCCGCCAAATGCACGGGCGCTACCGTTGTAATGAGCGCCAAATGGGGTCGTGCCATACGGGCCAATGGGGCAATTTCGCCGGGATGGTTCATGCCGATCTCGATCACCGCAATATCCGTATCTTGCGGCATCCGCGCCAAGGTCAGCGGCACACCTTCATGATTATTATAGCTTTTTTCGGCTACGTGAATGTTGCCCTGCCCCGCGAGCGCCACCCGCAGCATCTCTTTGCTGCCGGTTTTCCC
>DFBP01000286.1:2025-7025 GCA_002366685.1 Rhodobacterales bacterium UBA3077
TCGGGGATGCGCGATACCAACGCCGCAGCGGCGCCTTTTTCCAGCGCTTGCGCTACAAAATCATGGCCGTCCCGCACCGCAGAAAGCGCCACAAAAATATCGCCTTTTTCAAGGGTTCGAGTGTCAATCGACAAGCCCGACGCCTGCCAGTCAACAGGGCAAGACCCACCGGTAGCGGCGACCGCCTCGTCGCGGGTCCAGAGCGCGCTCACAGCCGCCCCTCCAGCGCGGCCACAGCCACGCTTGCCTGCTCGGCATCGTCAAACGGAAACACATCCGTACCGATGATCTGCCCGCTCTCATGGCCTTTGCCCGCAATCAACAGCGTATCCCCCGGCTGTAAAGCATCCACCGCGCGCAATATCGCTTCGGCGCGGTCGCCAACCTCGTTGGCCTCGGGGCAACCGGCCAGCACCTCGCTTCGGATGGTTGCCGCGGCTTCGGTGCGCGGGTTGTCGTCGGTCACAAAAACCACATCGGCGTGCTTTGCGGCAGCTTCGCCCATCAAGGGGCGCTTGCCTTTGTCACGGTCACCGCCAGCGCCAAACGCCACAATCAACCGGCCCAACACATGCGGGCGCAGGGCTTGCAAGGCGATCTCCAGCGCGTCGGGTGTATGGGCGAAATCGACAAACACTTTTGCGCCATTTTCACGGGTGGCGGCCAGCTCCATACGACCACGGACCGTTTTTAAATCCGGCAAGGTTTTGAACACTGCGTCGGGCTCCTCGCCAACCGCAATCGCCAAAGCTGCCGCCATCATCACGTTGCTGGCCTGAAAGCCGCCAATCAGGCTGAGCCGCGTGGTGTGCACCTTATCCTGCCAGCTAAACCGCACATCCTGCCCGTCTGAATCAAAACGACGATTGAGGATGCGCAACTCGCACCCCTCCCCTCCACCAACCATAATCACCTGCTGCCCGCGCCCTTCGGCAACCAGCTTGACGGTTGGCCCGAAACCGTCATCCATATTAATAACTGCGGTCGCACCCACCGGCAAAACCCGCTCGAATAGCCCGGCCTTGGCCGCGAAATAATCCCCGAATGTATGGTGGTAATCGAGGTGATCGCGCGTGAGGTTGGTAAAGGCTCCGGCCTCCAACATCACGCCATCAAGCCGCCGCTGCTCGAGCCCGTGGGAGGAGGCTTCCATCGCGGCGTGGGTCACGCCCTGATCTGCCAACTCGGCTAATAGCTTGTGCAAGGTTATTGGCTCGGGGGTGGTGTGCATCAGCTTGGCGCTCACCGCGCCCTCCACACCCACCGTGCCAAAATTCACCGCGGCGCGGCCCAGCTCTTCCAGAATTTGACGGTGGAAATTGGCAACCGAGGTTTTGCCATTAGTGCCGGTGATTGCCACCATATGGCGCGGTTGTGCGCCATACCAGCGCGCAGCAGCGACACTCAAAGCGGCGCGCGGATCTTCGGCGAGCAATACCGGGCAATCCGGCTCTCCCAGCAGCGCCAGTCCTTCGGCATCCGTCAGAACCGCCACCGCGCCCATGCGCAGCGCATAGCTGGCGAACTCGGCCCCGTGGGCATTTACCCCGGGCATGGCGCAAAACAAAAAGCCCGGTTTCGTATCCCGGCTATCCACACAAAGACCGCTGAACATCAGCTCCCCGGCCCATTGGCCTGCGCGGGTTACCAGCTTTGCAAGCCCGAGATCGGTGAGCGATTTTGCCGGCATGAGGCCCTCAGTTGCTGGTCAGAAGAATCGGAAGTTGAGGTGTTTCATTATTCGCATTTGGGCGCAAGCCCAAGAGCGGCGCGATCCGGCGGATGATTTCGGCGGAAACCGGCACAGCCGTCCAGCCAGCGGTCCGGCGCGCCTCGTCCAACACCGAAATCTCGGGCTCGTCCAACGAGACCACCAGCACATATTGCGGGTTACTCATCGGGAAAGCCGAGGCAAAGGTGCCAATCACTTTATCCTCGTAATAAGCGCCCTGCGGGTTGGGTTTATCCGCCGATCCGGTTTTGCCACCCACATCATACCCTTCAACATTTCCGAGCGAGGCCGTACCGCCCTCACCCACAACCACCTGCCGGAGCATATCGCGCAGAGCAGTGGAGGTTTGAAGGGAAATCACGCGATCCTCTTCCGTTGGCGCGGTATATTCATTCAGCAAGGTTGGCTCCACATGCAAGCCACCGTTAACCATGGTGGCATAAGCCGCTGCCAAGTGCACCGGCGTAACCGCAATACCTTGACCGTATGATATGGTCATGGTCGAAATCTCGGACCAGCGCGAGGGCAAAATTGGTGCCGAACCGCGCGATTCAGGCAGCTCGATCGGCAGGCGTTCCATCAGGCCAAGACGGCGGAGAAACGCTTGTTGCGCCTCTCCGCCCATCGCCGCCGCGAGCCGGGCTGCGCCTGTGTTGGATGATTTAATAATCACATCCCTCAGGCTGAGCCGTGAACCGTAATCATGGAAGTCGTTGATTTTGAAATTGTGCCACACCAGCGGCGTGCTGGTGTTGATCATGGTTTCCGGATTGGCAACACCGGTTTCCATGGCTTGAGCGGCCGTAAATATCTTGAAGGTCGAGCCAAGCTCATATGTACCTTGCGCGGCGCGGTTAAAGAGCGGGCTGTCAGCCGGATCACCACTTGCAGGCGGGCGCGGGCGGTGGTTGGGGTCAAAATCCGGCAAGGAAACCATAGAGATGATCCGGCCGGTACTGGCCTCCATTAACACGCCCGTTGCCGCTTTCGCGTTCATCAGGTTCATGCCGCCTTCGAGCACTTGCCGCATGGCGGATTGCACCGTCAGGTCAATGGATAGTTCGAGCGGATCGCCTTCATTGGCGGGGTCGCGCAGGTATTCGTCAAATTGCAGCTCAACACCGGCGGTGCCCACGAGCTCGGCCGAGCGCACCCCTTCAACCCCAAAGCGGGTTCCCCCCAGAATATGGGCGGCAAACTTGCCATTGGGGTAAAGCCGCAACTCACGCGGGCCCACCAAAAGCCCCGGTTCACCTGTATCCAGCACCGCTTGGTGCTGTTCGGGCGAAAGCTTGCGCTTGATCCAGACAAATTTTCGGTTGCCGGTAAACTGGCGCAAGAGTTGCGGGCCGTCGAGATCGGGAAATATTTCCAAGAGCTTGTCAACCGCCGCGACAGGGTCAGCCATGTTTTGCGGGGTTGCATAGAGCGAGGCTGTCAGCAAGTTGGTGGCCAGGATGGCGCCGTTGCGGTCCACGATATTGGCGCGCTGGTTGATGATGGTCGGCGCTTGCCAGCGGGATTCCGGCTCTACCGGCTCTTCAAGCGCGACCATCCCCATTTTGGCCCCGACCGCCAAAAAGGCAAGGCCAAACACACCGGCCATAAGGGCAAGCCTTAATTCAGCGCGGCGCTTTTCGCGGCTGCGTTGCTTGCGCAGGCGGGCCGCGCGCTCTTCGGCTTCAACAAGTGCCGGATCAACGCCTTTGTTACGGGCTTTGAGGATGCGGGCCAGAGGGCGCAGGGGGCGGCGGATTTCCATTATTCGCCCCTCGCCACGATCTGCCGAACCGCAGACCCGATTTCATCATTTTCGGGCCGGAAGCTAACCTGCCCGACCGTGCCAAAATGGTCGGCATTGATCGGCATCAGGCGAAGTTCGGCATAATAGGTTTCCGCCAAGGCACGCAGGCGTTCCGGGCGGTTGAGATAGGCCCATTCGGCATTGAGCACAGCTATGGCCTCGCGCTCTTTGTCGATGGAGCGTGTCAGGTGGGCCACGCGGTTCTCGGCCTCCTGCACAAGGTAGTTAACCTGATAGGTCCAGCTTGCGGCCAGCACCACCGCCACACCTGCACAGAGATAGAGGAAGGTCTTCATAGGATTCCCCCCTTGCTCAAATCGATTTTCGGCATGCCGATATCATGCGGGTCGGTATAGGCGGCGGGCGTTTCGAGCCGGCGCGCTATCCGCAGCCGCGCGGAACGGGCGCGCGGGTTGGCGGCGCATTCTGCTTCGGTTGCCTCAATGGCTTTGCGGGTGACTTTTTCAAAACGGGCGGCATCCGCTTCGGTTTCGGGCGCGTAGCGATTGGCACGGGGGGCATTGCCCGAGCGGATTTGCATGAAGCGTTTGACCATGCGGTCTTCGAGCGAATGGAAGGTCACCACCACCAGCAAGCCGCCCGGGGCCAGAGCAGCCTCGGCCGCGTTCAATCCTCGTGCCAGCTCGCCAAGTTCGTCATTCACAGCGATCCTAAGCGCCTGAAAGCTGCGGGTTGCAGGGTGGGGCTGGTTGGGCTTGGGGTGTGGCAGGTTTTTCTTGATGATTTCAGCGAGCTGCAGCGTCGAGGTTATATCCCCCTCGCGCCGCGCCGCCACAATGGCGCGCGCAATCCGGCGGGATTTGCGCTCTTCGCCAAACTGGAACAGAATATTCGCAATCAACTCTTCATCGCCACGGTTTACAACATCGGCTGCGGACGGCCCGCTTTGGGACATCCGCATATCGAGCGGCCCGTCCCGCATAAAAGAGAAACCGCGCGCACCTTCGTCGATCTGCATAGAGGACACGCCGATATCCAGCACGACACCATCGAGCGGCTCGTCTACCAGCTTATCAAGATCCCCAAAGCGACCCTGAATGAGAGTGATTCCCTCGGGAAGGTTCTGGTTGCGGGCAATGACATCGGGGTCTTGGTCAACCCCGATCACCTTCGAGGCCCCCGCTTCCTTAAGCGCATAGCTATAACCGCCATAGCCAAAGGTGCCGTCTAGCCAAACGCCATGAACAGGGGCACATTTTTCGAGTATGGGATTGAGAAGAACCGGGATATGAGGGGCATCAGCCATTATTGACCCTCCGGAATGGCTGCATTCAGCAGCACAAACGGATCAACGCCTTCTTCCTCTTCGAGGTCATAATAAATATCCGGGTTCCAGATTTGCAGATGCTCTGCTGTGCCCACAAAAACCGCCGCATTTTCGATGTCAAACCGCTCACGGATATCCTTGCGCAGGATAATCCGGCCATTGTCATCGACCGGCAC
>DFBP01000286.1:7048-12823 GCA_002366685.1 Rhodobacterales bacterium UBA3077
TAAGGCATATCTTCGATTTGCTGGCGCATTTTTTTGTAGGCCTGCACGGTAAAGCCCCGCAGACAGTGCTCGTGGCTTTTGCCGTGGATCAGCACCATACGGGGGTTTTTGCCCTCTGAGCTGGGGTCTCCCTCCACGAGCACAGCACGATGCGCGGCGGGAATCGAGACCCGCCCTTTTGCATCGACCTTACTGGTCAGCTCGTCATGGAAACCAAGTTCCAACCGTTTACTCCTGCTCTGCCCTCAAACGAGAAAGCGGACCGTGTCTGCCCAACACGATCCGCCTCTGTCCCGTTCGGGTGTCGCCCAACTGCGAAATATCGTTTCTGCTCGCACTCGCGTCGGATCTATTTGCTCTGCTGGAGGAAAGCGGTTGCCTGTATGAACCTGCCAATTTTTTTAGCTATAAATATACGCCGCTATCTTCCTGCCGTAGGAGATTGGTAGCATAACGTTTTATGCCTAGCAATGGTATTTTTTACCACCCTATGGAACCTGAGGCCATTCTAACCGCCTCATTCCTTCAATTTTTGCGCTCCAAACACTGCTTGTAGCGGTGGCATTTGATTTGAACGCTATATATAGCTGGTGCCACGCGGTGGCATGAAAATCCATTTTTTTTCAATTTTGGCCGCGTTCGCCCCTATCTGATCTAAAAATGCTCCGAATCAACCTTGACCACACACCAAATCAGCGTAGAAAACCGGAATGCCCCGATATGCTCTGAAACTCGAATATGATGGCAGCCAGTTTGATGGCTGTGACGAAGTTCTCACTATTCTTGACGCTGCGCTCGCAAAAAACAAGACGCCAGCCCGAAATATATGTGCAGCGGAAAATACGGAACCCGGGGTTCATGCCAGTTGCCAGATATTACATCTCGATATTGAGCGAGCCCAAAATCCGCTGGCACTGAAAGCCAGTCTTTTTGAGATTTTGCGCGGGTCGGCACTCGCCATTGTCGGGGCGAGCAATGTGCCTGACGATTTTGATGCCGCGCGCGCACTGGAGCGGCACTATACCTACCGCCTGTTTTCACGCCGCGCGACGCTGACATATAATAAAGGCACCATGTGGCGCATTGATCACCCGCTTGACGTAAGGGCGATGCGCGAGGCCGCGCATTACCTGATTGGCAAACATGATTATTCCAGCTTTTGCGCCCCGTGCAAAAACCCCGCAAGCGAGCTCACGGAATTGCGGATTGAGACTTCGGCCCATTCCAGCGGCACAGAAACCCGGTTTCATTTTCGGGCCCCCCGCTTTTGCCCCGAGCAAGTGCGCCGGATCGTCGGGTTGCTGGAGCGGATCGGGGCGGGTGCCCTGCCCCCGGAGGCCATGCGGGAGGTGCTGGAGGCCAGCACCTACGATCTATCAGCACCGATTGCGCCACCGCGCGGGCTATATCTGGATGATGTCCGCTATAAAGACCCTATTATGCAAAGCGCGCACCTTCCGCTAGAACCGATTACCCACCTTGCCAGCGGTATTGGTTCGGCCATGCTGGAGCAAATGCCGCTCCCGCTTTTGGTCATCACCCGCAAGGGCCGTGTCGCCTATGCCAACCAGTTTGCATTTGATTTGTTGCCAAACCTCACGATTCGCCAACATTTTTCCGGTATATTTGAGGCTCAAAAATTTACCAAAGCGGTTCAGGCCGCCATTGAAAGCGGAAAAACCGGCAGGGTGCGGTTTTCAATCGGCGACGGGCCCGAACGGTTTTTTGTGGCGCATATCGGGCTATTGCCGGCAGGCTCGGAATTTGGCAAATCCATCCGGGTGATTGCCGCCATAGAAGAGCGGACAACCCTGCTCAAATCCGAACAGATGCGCTCGGACTTTATTGCCAATGTCAGCCACGAGCTTAGAACACCGCTTGCCACCATTATCGGGTATATCGAAACCTTGCAGGGCCACGCCAAAAACGACCCTGAAGCGCAAGACCGGTTTTTGAAGGTCATGGCAAAACAGGCGGGCCGGATGCAAAACCTGGTGAACGACCTGATGTCGCTGAACCGGATCGAGATTGAGGAACACAACCGCCCGATCGAGCCTTGTGTGCTAGGACCGATTGTGGCGGAAGCCATGGCAGCGGTGCAGCCGCTCGCCGAAAAGCTCGGGGCCAGCATCGTTTCTGACCTGCCGCCTGACCTGCCCACAGTGCGCGGAGATCACAGCCAGATAGCGCAGGTGCTGGTCAACCTGTTAGAGAATGCGATGAAGTATAGCGACAGGAGCCGCCCTGTCCGGATTTTCGCAGCACCCGCAGATGCCGCCCATCCCGGCCAAACCGGACTAACTGTGCAGGATTATGGCCCCGGCTTGGCTGAAGAACATTTGAGCCGGCTGACCGAGCGATTTTATCGGGTAAATGTGGCCAAAAGCCGGGACCAAGGCGGCACCGGTCTGGGGCTTGCGATTGTTAAGCACATTCTGAACCGTCATGAAGGTGCGCTGGAGATCCGGTCCGCGCTAGGGGAAGGCAGCGCCTTCACCATTTGGCTACCTATTCACCACGAAAGCTAAAGGGCGGATTAATTCCCGATAAAGCTCTCGGCACTGAAGTTCCCGACATTCCCGAGGAACTGCTCGAAGAAGGTTAAGCGGCGGCCGTCGGTGACGGTCACGTTGCGGTTCAGGTCGATCACCATGCCGTCTTCGAGGCCGAAGCGCTCGATTTGCGCAACCCTTGTGCCGCTGAAAGAGATCGCCACGATCTGGCGATCAATCTCGCGCGGCGCAAAAAACGCGACGCGGCGCACTTTGGACGAAATGTAATACCATGTATTTGTGCCCTCCAGGCCGCGGGTCGTCGGCTCGCCAAGGCGCGCCGAAACGGTTTCCTGACTGTCGCCAACCGAGATGCTTGCGACATCTTCGGCGATCGGCACATAGCCGTGCACATCAATTTCAGACGTACAGCCTGCTACCATCAATCCGGCCACAAGCAACGGCCCCACCAAAAACTTTTTCATAACACCCTTGCTCATACGGTTATCACGGCACATATACTCATCCCATCACAGGGATTTCCCCTATGTTCCATATTCAAGAGGCCGACGCAAGCAATGCGGGCCGCAAAACCCGAAAGATGCGAGCTAAATGGCCGACGAACCCCACTCCGCCCCTTTTGAACACCCGATCGAGGTCGAAAGACTGCGGGGCAATACCGCCTTCCGGTTTGATGAAACGCCAAGCGAAGCCGAAGCCGAAGCCATTCGGGACGCGCTTGGCCTGCGCGGACTTCGCAAAATGCGCTTTCAGGGCGAGATCGCGCCGCTGGGTAAACGGGGCTGGCTGGTTACCGGTGAGCTAGGCGCCTCGATCACACAATCCTGTGTCGTGAGCCTTGAGCCGGTCAAATCCCGGATTGATGTGCCGGTGAAGCTTCGCTTTCTGCCCGAATCACTGATTGAGGACGACACACCCGAAGATGTGCTGGAAGACGATGTTGAACCCCTTGGCACAATGATCGACCTCGGCCATGTTGCGATGGAAGCACTATCGCTGGCCATGCCGGATTATCCTCGAAGCCAAACGGCGGAACTGGCGCAGTTTTCGGCGGCACCACCCGGTGCGGTGCCGATCAAAGACGAAGAGACCAAAGCCTTTGCCGGACTCGAGGCGCTTAAAGGCAAGCTCTCGGGCGACTCAGAATAACTATCGCGGCTTTACGGTTTAGGTTCAAAATTTCCAAGCACCTGCCCGGCTTTGACAGTTGATGTCTGAATCGCCCGCAGCTTTCATCTAATTTGAAATACTCACAGCGCGGTGCAAATACTTGCGGTCAGACAATTGACGGGCCAGAAAGTTGGCAACATCAGACCGCGAGATTTTGAGCTTCAGGTTGCGTTCGGCGGCACTAAACCCTTCCTTGAAAGTGCTGGAGGCCGGCGCATCGGTAAAGGCACCGGGGCGAACAAGGGTCCAGTTCAGCCCGCTGGCACGAACGAGGGACTCCTGAAGCTCGTGATCCAGAAATACCGGCCGCAACAACATGCCGAACATAATCCGCTTCCAGAAGAAGTTGAGGTTGCTCCAGCTTTCATGGGCACCAAGTGTAGACTGACAGATCAGCCGTTCCACGCCATGCTCCTGCATTCCCTGTATCACATTCAGCGTGCCGGTTGAGCGGATTGTGCTCTTGCGGGACATGCCGGAGCCAAGCGTAACCACAACGGCATCTTGCCCTTTGATCGCCGAGGCAACGCTCGCGGATGAAGTGGCATCGCCTTCATGAAGCTTGAGATTGGGGGCGCTGAACGCCAGTTTTTCCGGCTTGCGGGCAAAGGCGGTGACCTCATGGCCCTCTTCCAGCATTTTTTGAACGGCGCGTTTTCCGATTGTGCCGGTGGCTCCAAATACAATGACTTTCATATCGATTTCCTTTTCTGTATCGCTTATCGCTACTTTACACAGTGTAAAGTTGACACCGTGGCAATAGAGTATATATTGACACCATGTCAAGCAAAAACAATCCAACCCGCACCCGAATCCTAAAGTCAGCCAGAACCCTTCTCGAATCCGGCAATGCCGGTGGCGTTCGCATGTCCGACATCGCAAAAGCCGCCAAGATCAGCAGGCAGGCGCTCTACCTGCATTTCCCGAGCCGTGCCGAGCTGCTTGTGGCCACGACGCGATATCTCGACGAGGCCCATGACATCGACAAAAAGCTGGAAAAAAGCCGGATGGCGGCCTCCGGGCTTGAGCGGCTTACCGCGTGGGTCGAAACATGGGGCAACTATATTCCAACGATTTATGGCGTTTCAAAAGCGCTTATGGCTATGAAAGATACAGACAAAGAAGCAATGGCGGCCTGGAATGACCGGATGCAAGCCGTGCGGCACGGGTGCGCCGCCGCGGTTGCCGCGCTCAAAACTGACGGGGCGCTCGTTGACTGGCTCACCGAAGAGGAAGCAACCGATTTTTTATGGACGCTTCTTTCGGTCCGCAACTGGGAGCAATTGCGGTTTGAGTGTAACTGGACTCAAGAAAGATATGTGGAAGCTGTGGAAGCCATTGCCCTTCAGTCGCTGGTGAGGGGGCGGTAGCTTCAAGATGTGGCCGCAAGAAGCCGGTCTTGCCAACAGGAAAGGAAGCTGAAACAATCGACATCATTCAAGTGTTTAACTTTTTGAACATGAAATGGTAACGAAGGAAGTGGTTTATGAGCGGTTCCGAAACGGCAGATGTTCCGCATATTTTACTGGGTGAACCTTTTGTGTTGGAAGTTCATGCACCCGATTTTGTCCGCGAAAAGACGGGGAACCTCGCCCGCACCGAAGACTGCCGGTTTTCGCCCAATGGCAAAAAGCTGGCCATGGCCGGATTCGCCAAAAACGCAATTGTCATATTTAATGTGGAACTTAAGTCTGGTGACGGCGCCCCGCAGCTTTCGTTGACGGACTATGTCGAGCTCACTTCAGAGGTTTTGAACCACCCGCACGGGCTTGACTTTGTTGATGACAAAACACTCGTTATTGGCAATCGCGGCGGGTCGGTGGTTGTGTTTCAAGTGCCGGACCCAACACCCGATCAAAAACAGATAGTCCAACCCCCTTTGTTGACCATCACCAAAGCTGATTTTTTTAACAAGCTAAACTCACCCGGCTCGGTCTGTGTGACGGATAGCGGGCCAGAGTTTTACGAGATTCTGGTTTGCAACAATTACAATCACCGCGTCACCCAGCATAGCGTTTCACGGGGGGTGGGCCACAGAGTGACTAGCAACCGGATCCTGCTCGAAAATCGTTTAAAGATACCGGATGGCGTC
>DFBP01000286.1:12846-16893 GCA_002366685.1 Rhodobacterales bacterium UBA3077
TTTATCTACCGCACAGAAGCTAAAAACGGGCGGCGAACTTTGCCGCACGGGGTTCTTAAGGGTGTCGATTTTCCGCATGGTCTCCGTTTTTTCGGGGATGACAGGTATATTCTGGTGGCCGATGCCGGATTGCCATTTTCAAGGCTGTATTTCTGCGCAGACGGAAAGTGGGAGGGCGAGTATCGTCCAATTAAGTCTATTCGCGTTATGCCGGACGAGACCTTTTTGAAAGGCCGCAGCAACACTCAGGAAGGTGGCTTGAAGGGGCTGGACTTTAGCCCATGCGGGCAAATTTTGGCCACAACCTGCGAAATGCAGCCACTGGTTTTTTATGATGCCGAAAGGTTGCTTAAAGCCGCCGCTGGCTGACAATATTCATTTTGATTGATTGCCGTCTGGAAGTTTATCAATTTCAGGAGACTCCCTTCAGTTTAAGGGGCATCGCGGGCCACATTTAGGGCTTGCGGTTTTGCTAAAAAAGGCTATGTTCCGCGCTTCCTTTCCCTTTTCGGGTTTGCATGAGCAGCCATTACCTGCTACGTCCGCCCGAAGAGACAAACACGCGCGGAATCACCGCAATATTAGAAGGTCGAGTCAAATGGCTGTTCCAAAGAGTAAGATCACCCGCTCCAAGCGCGGCATGCGCCGTGCACACCTGGCCCTGAATGGTGCCAACCCAAATGAGTGTTCCAATTGCGGCGAGCTGGTGCGCCCTCACCACGTTTGTGGCGCATGTGGCCACTATTCCGACCGTGAAGTCGTTGCAATGGTTGAAGAAATCGACCTAGACGAAGACGCGGCATAAATAGAACAAGGGGTAATCCGGCATGGCGAATACGCAAAACCGGACACCCCGAGGCGGCACCCCAACAGTAATATCTATTGATGCTATGGGGGGAGATGCCGGTGTTAAAGCCGTGATCGGCGGCATGGCAAAATCCGCCAACAAGAATCCTGATATAAGATTTATTGTGCATGGCGATGAGGCGGAGATTGATCTCCACCTCAAGCGTAAGCCCGAGCTTGCGGCCATTACAGAGATTCGCGCCGCCCAAGATGTGGTTTCGATGGATGATAAACCTTCGGCTGCGTTGCGCAGTGGCAAAAAGTCATCCATGTGGGCCGCGATTGCCGCGTTAAAGACGGGTGAGGCTCAGGCAACCGTTTCTTGCGGCAATACCGGCGCTTTGATGGCAATGTCGACCATCCAGCTTCGCAAAGCCCCGGGTGTGGCCCGACCGGCCATCGCGATCCTGTGGCCCTCGACCAACAAACAAGAATACAACATCCTGCTCGATGCTGGCGCCGACATTAAGGCGGACTCTGAGGATCTGTTGAAATATGCAATTATGGGAGCCTCTTATGCGCGTAACGGCATGGGGCTCGCCCAACCGCGCGTTGGCTTGCTCAATGTCGGCACCGAAGAATTCAAGGGCCGTGCAGAATTACAAGACGCCGCCAAGCTGATTGGCACTGTGGCGACATCCTCCGACTTCGAATTTGTCGGATTTGTCGAGGGGAGTGATATCCCCTCTGACCGCGTAGACGTTATCGTAACCGACGGTTTTACCGGCAACATTGCTCTCAAAACGGCGGAAGGCACAGCCACTCAGGTGAGTGACTGGCTCAAAGTCGCCCTGAAGAACACCGTTTTCTCGCGGATCGGCGCATTGCTAGCGCTTGGCACGCTGCGCCGGTTGAAAAACCGGATTGACCCGCGCAAGGTCAATGGCGGGGTATTTCTGGGCCTGAACGGCACGGTGGTTAAATCCCACGGTGGGGCCGATGCCACCGGCGTTTCCGCAGCCATAAAGCTTACTTTCAGCCTAGCCCAAAACGATTTTTCCGAAAAACTGACGGCTCGGGTGGCATCCGGGCTGGCTGTCAGCACGGATGTACTCTCCAATAGTGAAGAGGCCTCAAAATGAGCGTGATCCGGGCTGTAGCAGTGGGCTATGGGCATTACCTGCCGAAGCGGGTTGTGGAGAATGCCGAGTTTGAAGAGTCTCTTGATACGTCTGACGAATGGATTCGCGCCCGGACCGGCATTGAACGCCGGCATTTTGCGGCGGATGGCGAGCTGACCTCCGACCTTGCCTTTGAAGCCTCGAAAGCCGCGCTGGAAAACGCCGGGCTTGAAGCGAGCGATCTGGATGCCATTGTACTGGCCACGGCAACGCCGGACCAGACCTTCCCCTCCACGGCGACTAAATTGCAACATGCCCTCAAAATGAAGGGTGGCTTTGCCTTTGATATTCAGGCGGTGTGTGCGGGTTTTATTTTCGCGCTATCGACCGCCAATTCGATGATTCTGTCTGGTCAGGCCAAGCGGGTGCTAGTGGTTGGTGCCGAAACCTTTTCGCGCATTCTTGACATGAAAGACCGCGGCACATGTGTGCTTTTCGGCGATGGTGCCGGTGCGCTCATTCTAGAAGCCCAAGAAGGCACCGGAGAAAGTGCTGACCGTGGCATTCTCTCGACCGATCTAAATTCGGATGGCGCTTATAATGATCTTCTTTATGTGGATGGTGGCGTTTCCAGCACTCAATCGACCGGTGTTTTGCGCATGCAGGGGCAGGAAGTTTTTAAACATGCGGTCAGCAAGCTGGCAGCGACGGGCGAAACGGCGATGCAGGCCGCGGGCGTAACCGCCGAAGATATCGACTGGATCGTGCCCCATCAAGCCAACCTGCGGATCATCAAACGCACCGCCCAGAAGATGGGTGTGAGCATGGATAAAGTCGTGCAAACCGTGCAGGACCATGGCAATACCTCGGCCGCCTCCATCCCGTTGGCGCTGAGCGTAGCCGCTGCAAACGGGCAGATCAAACGCGGTGATCTGCTGCTGATGGAAGCCATTGGTGGTGGCCTTGCCTGGGGTGCGGCAACTCTCCGCTGGTAAGTGACTCTAATTTAACGCTTTAAGTCGTTGTTATTGACTCGCTTTCCCTATCTCTCGTAACGTGAACACGATTATAGGGAGACGATTCTGTGAGCGTAGATACTTTAACAAGGATGGACCTAAGCGAAGCTGTATTTCGTGAGGTCGGATTATCGAGGAATGACTCTGCCGATTTGGTGGAATCTGTATTGGGCCATATGGCGGACGCATTGGTGAATGGCGAGCAGGTGAAAATCTCCTCGTTCGGCACCTTTAGTTCGCGAGATAAAAACGCCCGCGTCGGTCGCAACCCGAAAACCGGTGAGGAAGTGCCGATTGCCCCCCGCCGTGTGCTGACTTTCCGCCCTTCCCACTTGATGAAAGAGCGGGTTGATACCGGCAACAAGGCCTAGACGTGGCGCTCGCAAAGCAAAAATCTGCGCAGGCGTTTCGGACCATTTCGGAAGTTGCCGACCTGCTGGAAGTGCCGGCCCACGTGCTGCGCTTTTGGGAAACGCGATTTTCGCAGATCCAACCGGTTAAGCGTGGTGGCGGGCGGCGCTATTACCGCCCCGAAGACATCGACCTGCTGCGCGGCATTCAAAACCTGCTTTATGTGCAGGGGATGACCATTAAAGGCGCGCAAAAAGTGCTGAAAGAGCGTGGTTTGAAACACGTGATCGGCATTGGCCACGAGATTGATATCAAGGTGGTTGCCAAAGAACCAACCTTGAAAGAGATCGTCAATGGGTTGGAAGATTTGCGTAACTCGATTGCATCCACTCTTTGATGCTTTTGGCGCTTGCACCTGCCGGATATGGCGATATAACAAGCCTCAGTCGGGCTATGGCGCAGCTTGGTAGCGCGTTCGTCTGGGGGACGAAAGGTCGTGAGTTCGAATCTCGCTAGCCCGACCAATTTTCAAAGCGCTGGCGCCGAGGGCAATCCCAAAAGTGGGGACCGGTTTTGGGGCCAAATTGCGCGAAAAATCGGCGTCTGGCGCTTTTGTCGTTTAAAGGAAATGCTGAAATGAACGCTGGCGTGCTGCCCTTTCAAGCCATTGAAAAGATGATCGCAAGCGGTGAAATAACCGCAACACTGCCGATTCCCGAAGCCCAAATCCAGCCTGCCAGCCTTGATTTGCGCCTTGGCACAAAAGCATGGCG
>DFBP01000106.1:0-864 GCA_002366685.1 Rhodobacterales bacterium UBA3077
CATCGGTCTGCCCATCGCCTGCGCGACCATTCGCAAAAACACGCCCGGCGGGGTCAGCTTGGCCGGATGCCCGGCACTGTCATCCGGCTGGATACCCCAACGCCCGAGTTGGGCTGCAACCCGGCGGGTCAGGTTGCGGTCCGGTGTGACCAGAGCGGCCATTTGGCCGAGCGCGAGCGCCTCACGCAAGCGAATGGCAATCGCCGTCGCCTCGGCGCGTGCATCAGGAGCGTTCAGCAGGGTTAGGCGTGCGGTGGCGTCGGGTACCGTTTTGGCCAGCTTGGGCGCATCGGTCAGCCAATGTGGCGTTACGGGCGCAGGCCGCAAGGCGAGGGAAATTAGCGCGTTCCGTGCCGTGTTCTTGGGGGGCGCCTCATGCCATTGAGCCATGTTTGCCGGATCAAACCCGATCCGCCCCCCCAAAGCCGCAAACCCGAATTGCGGATGCTCCTCTCCAAGGTTGTGCCAAAGGTCATCTGGTGAGGTAAAATCAAAACCCGGCAGCACCACCGCCCCTTGGGGAAGGGCTGCAACGGCCTGCATCAGCCTTGCGGTCGTTGCCCGCGAACCGGTTGAACCAGCCACAATTACCGGCCCTTGCGGTGGCACCTTTTGCCAACGGCTTGCCAGAGCCTCAACACCCGCGCGTTGGCGGGCCTCCGCACCGCTAAAAACTTGATCAGGTAGCGATTTCTCGTAGTCGTTCAGGATATTCAAAAACTTCAGGTTGCGCTGCCAGTGGCCTGAAAGCCCCGCCGGATTGATCCGTTCCAGCGCGTCAAAACCAACCCCTTCGCCGGTCATTTCGTCGTGCAATGCGGCCAGAGATTCCGAAAGACCAAACATCGCGGTTTTGGAGCCCAG
>DFBP01000106.1:924-1312 GCA_002366685.1 Rhodobacterales bacterium UBA3077
TGTCCGGGTTCAGCCCCCAGATCGCTGATCACCTTGATCTCTGGCAACAAACAAGCCGGACCACTCGAAAACAGCGCTTCGAGCCGCCGTTGCGCCCGCCTCGTGTTCACATATAAGGTTACGCGCGCCCAAGCCTCCGGGGGTTGCCCCACCATGCGTGTGCGCAACCCGTCCACCAGCGTTTGGCTAAAATCACAGCCCACAGGTAAAGCAAAAACGCGCGGGTCAGACTGGGGTGGGAAAAGCATTAAATACCTCTAATCGGCTAGGCCCGAGTTTGGCCTGCATCGCAAAGCTATGCAACGTGTATTCGGCCAGCTTTTGCTGTATTCCCTGTCGGGGTTCACGGTTGAGTTGCCAGAATGTTAATCACGTCTACGATAATGGC
>DFBP01000106.1:1367-5471 GCA_002366685.1 Rhodobacterales bacterium UBA3077
CGCTCGCCAGAGCCATGTTTTCTTCACCTTCAAACCCGAGTCCAAAAGCAATATGATACCCCATAAGCTCAACATATACCGGATCATTCAGGCCAACCAATGCGGCCGACGATGCCAGCACAACTTCTGTGTTTTCCGTTTCATACCCGACTCCCAGACAAGTTTCGGAAATTCGTGCCAGCGTTTCAGGTTCCATACCGGAGCCAACAGCCCAATCGGACATTTCATCCAGATATTCCCGGCTCGTAGATGTGACTATGTTTTCAACATTGGGCGCCATTGCATCTGCAAAGGTTTGGCATTTCTCGCCAACTTCCCCAATGGTTTGTTCGTTGGGGGCGGTTTCAAGAAGAAACGTCGTTTGCGCGATTGCCAGTTGCCGCAAATTGCAAAATTGCGCCTTTACCAGATTGATCGGACCGGATGCCTCGATATTTACGCATAAAGAGCGCATGGGCGGCTGGACCAGCACGGTCGGCTCGACCTCGACATTGGCAAAGGGATTCTTCTCCAGATAAAGTGATTTTAACACACCCAACGCGTTTTCTTCGTTTGATAAAACCCGCCAGTTCATCTCCTCGCCGCCGTTGGAAATGATCTCGTATGAGGACAGCAGAAACTTTTTTTCTTCTGCTGTCAGCTGTCCCGTAACCGGAAAGTCCAGGGCCGTCTGATAGGCCCGAATGGCCAAGCGAGATTGGCCACCAAGAATACCGTCAACAACGCCGGCATCAAATTCAAAAAAATTCAGGGCTGTTTGAACTTCGCTATTGGCCAATCGCTGCGCGTTTGCGGCGGCGCGCCGGTCACGGCCCCGTTGCCCTCCGCTAAACAGATTATTGAAGAATCCGCCGTTTTGCGCCTGAACAGGTTCCGGCAGCGGAACTGCCAGAAAAATTGCAGCCACAAAAACAAGTTTGGAAAATAATCTGCTCACACCACTGCTCCACCCAATATTCATTTGTGCAAGCGTCGGCTTGCGGTAAACTGCCGAGCCAAACAAGCCCCCCTAATCACTCTTGAAAATTCGATAAAACCAAAATTCGCCACGAATGGCTACTTAATAGTCAAAATGCAGGTTTTCTCCGAGCGGGGCGCGGGCTTGTGCCAGCGTGACTTCAAGCGTTGATCTATCCCAGACGACTTCAACGATGGCACCCGTTGGGCGCGCTTCTTCGGGCGGTGTATCACTCTCGTCTTCCCATTCCGACCCATTGGCAAAGGTGAGCTGGGCGCCGGTGCGTTCCAAAAGTGTTTTGGCAATAAACAACCCCAGCCCCATGCCTTCGTACCCCGGACGTTCCTGATCAATGCTCCCGCGCTTGCGCATAAACGGGTCTCCAATCCGGCCAATCACGTGGGCGGGGTAGCCCGGTCCGTCATCCCCCACATGCACACGAAGGTGGGCCTTGTCCCACGAGATGTCGATCCACACCGTTGTCGCCGCGAAATCCACTGCATTCTGGATCAGATTACGCAAACCGTGGATAATTTCGGATTGTCGGGCGACCAGCATGTGATCTGCCCCTGGCCCGTCATTGATCCGCCCGTTTATGCGTGGGATTATCCTCTTGCCACGGTCAAGATGAGGCTCTGTCGCTTCTTGCACCAACGCCGAAATCGGCGCGATTTGCATGAGCATATCATCTTTGCCGGAACGGCCCATTTCATGAAGGATATCGCGGCAACGGATGGCCTGGTCGCGTATCAACAAGGCATCGTCATGGAGATCGGTCTGGTTTTCCAACTCGTCTGCGAGCTCCGAAGAAACCATCATTATGGTCGCTAAAGGCGTGCCTAGCTCGTGTGCGGCGGCAGCGACAACGCCCCCGAGTGCGGTTAGGCGCTGCTCGCGGCCCAGCGCGTTTTGCGTGGCCGCCAGAGCCTGAGACATGGAGAATACCTCCACCATGATTTTGCGTGCGTAGATGGCTAAAAAGGCCACGGAAGAGATCAGGGCGACCCAGGTGCCATAGGTCAGAAGGACCGGCATAAGCAAAAATTCGCCCTCTACCGTTTTGAGTGGCATAGCATATTCAAGAAGCAACGTGATCAACCCTGTTGCTATCAGCCCCAATATAAGGGTGGCGCGAAGGTTGAGCGCCGTGGCCGCCATCACCACGGGTGTTAACATCAAAACAGCAAACGGGTTTGCCAACCCGCCGGTCAGGCCTAGTAAAAGAGCCAATTGAACGAGGTCGAACAGCAAGGTCAGCAGAGCCGCTTTTGCGGAGAGCCGTCGGTTTTCGGGAAAAACCACCGTGGCGACAATATTGAACGCAACGGCAAAACCGATCAGCGTGGCGCAAAGGTCAACACGGATATCCATGCCAAGCCATTTGATCGCCACCCATAGTGCCGCCGATTGCCCGGCAATCGTCATCCAGCGAAGCATGACGAGCGTGCGCAGCCTCACCCAGCTAGACCTGGCCTCCTGAGAAATTACGTTTTCGTTTGGTTCATTCATGGCTTTGCTTAGCACGGTGCGCAGCGCGACAAAAGATTCAATCCTCGCCTTGTTCAAAGGAAACCCGCGCATGGCCGGATATTCTGTGCAAATTTGCCAGTTCCAAGAGCCATTTTGGGCTGCAGATTTTTATATCGTGCCGGAAAAAACGAAGGCGGCAGCCGTGATGACAAACTCTTATTCGTCGCCACAAACAATGTTTGTTCAGGAGGCCTATTTTGAGGTGCACACCTATCTTGATAGTTCCGGTTTTGTGCAGGAACCCGAGGCCGCCACGCAGTGGCATTGCAGATATCTGAGCTGCGGCAGGATGGTGCTGGTATTTGCATGTCCTCAGTATTATGTGTTGGTCGAAATCCATGTTGGAGAAAGACCATGAACCGCGCCATCCTGTTTACCACTGCAGCCGTCATTTCCATCGCCATTGGAGGCGGAGCTTACTATTTTGTCAGCCAAAAACAGGACGATATTTTTGCCCAGTGCCGCAGTAGCAGTACCGTTGCGGGAGCCCGTATCGGTGGCCCGTTTGAGCTGGTAAATCCGGCCGGCGAAACCGTGACCGACAAAGACGTGATCGACGGCCTGACACTGGTTTACTTCGGCTATACCTTCTGCCCCGATGTCTGCCCGTTTGACACCGCGCGCAATGCAGAAGCTGTCGAAATTCTGGAAGAGCAGGGCATCATGGTAAAACCGGTGATGATCACAATTGACCCCAATCGTGATACGCCCGAAGCCATGGCGGAATTCACAAGCTACATCCACCCGCGTATGCTTGGTTTGAGCGGCACTGAAGAACAAACCAATGCCGCCGCCAAGGAGTATCAGGTATATTTCGCCAAGGAAGACGACCCGGAAGACGAGGAATACTACCTGATAGAGCACTCGACTTTCACCTACCTGATGCACCCTGATTACGGCTTCCTCCAATTCTTTGGCCGCGCCCCGCGCCCCGAAGAGATGGCTGAAACCCTAGCCTGCTATGCTGATGTGATCGAGAATAACCCAGTAAACTAGTACCAAGGTGTTTGACCTTCGCCAAATGTAGCTCTAGTCTCATTGGAAATAGGATTTCAACGGGAGTGAATCATGGCCGAAAAAAAGTTGGCAGAGATCGGCGAGGACAACACCCTACTACTATTGGACGATGACGAACCCTTTGTGCGCCGTCTGGCGCGCGCTATGGAAAAGCGCGGATTTGACGTGGTTTGTGCTAGCGGTGTTACAGAAGCCAAAGGTATTGTTGCGACCAAACCACCGGCTTACGCCGTCTGCGATTTACGACTTGAAGACGGAAACGGGCTGGATGTGGTTGAACTGCTCCGTGAAAAGCGCCCCGAGGTCAAGGTGGTCGTCCTCACCGGCTACGGCGCTATTGCCACGGCTGTGGCCGCGGTAAAAATCGGGGCGAATGACTATCTTTCAAAACCGGCAGACGCCAACGACATCGCCAACGCCCTTCTGGCCCTGCCCGATGACAAGCCGCCACCCCCCGAAAACCCGATGTCTGCCGACCGGGTGCGTTGGGAGCATATCCAGCGGGTGTTTGAACTGTGTGACCGCAATGTTTCAGAAACCGCCCGCCGGTTGAACATGCACCGGCGCACGTTGCAGCGGATTCTGGCCAAGCGTAGCCC
>DFBP01000046.1:0-1690 GCA_002366685.1 Rhodobacterales bacterium UBA3077
TCATTCCGCGGGTTCTCCGTGGGTGGTTTGGGCCCCAGAGATGAGCTCGCTGATGTGAACGACTCTTTGGGCGGCAACTATTATGCGGTCGCAAGGCTGGATGCAACATTCCCTGTCGGGCTTCCGCCAGAACTAGGCATTCGCGGTGGTCTGTTTATTGATGCAGGCTCCGTTTGGGGAATGGACGGAACGCCGGTTGGGGCCAGTGGCGCGATCGACACGAGTGCGCATCTACGCTCGGCCGCCGGTTTTGCGATTTACTGGGATACACCGATTGGACCCCTGGTGTTCAATTGGGCGAATCCTCTCCAAACTGAGGTAGGCGACGTGACGCAATCATTCAGCGTGTCGGTCAAAACTTCATTTTGATTAGAAAACAGCATTATCTATCAATAATACTTGCCTTTTGGGCGAGTATTGTCGTGGGCCAAGACTTCCCGATTTTCAACCAACCGCAGGAATTTCCGACGGTTGTGCCCACCAGTATATTGATCGTCAATCAAGATGCATTGTTTTCGGGTACGCGTCTAGGCCAAGATATTATGGTCCTTGAGCAAAAAGAACAGGATGATTTGGTGGAAGTGGGGCGCCGTATTGGTGCGGCGTTTGAACAGGAAGAACAATCCTTAACCGAGTTGCGCGACACGCTACCCGCTGATGAATTTAGGCTGCTCGCCGATGCCTTTGATGAAAAAGTTGTGAATGCACGAAGTGAGCAAGAGGCAAGCGACAACACACTAATTGCCAACATCGAAGCCCGCCGCCGTGCCTTTTTTCAGGTAATTGCTCCGGTTCTAGCGGGCTTGATGCAGAAATACAGTGCCACCGCTATAATTGATCGCCGGTCAGTGCTCTTGTTTGATCGCAATCTGGATATTACAAGTGAGGCGATTGAGTTGCTGGACCAAGTTTACAGTGAATCGCCAGAAATGATAAATTTGATAGGACCCGAAAATGAGTGAAGAGCCGACCCAACCGCTTTCCTTTGATATTCATCGCGTGAAGGAGCTTCTGCCGCACAGGTATCCGTTCCTCTATATCGAGAAAATGCGGGATGTGGTGCTTGGGCAAAGCGCGGTTGGTATTAAAAATGTTTCAATCAACGAGGATATATTTCAGGGGCATTTTCCCGATAAACCGGTATTCCCCGGCGTTTTGATTGTAGAAGCAATGGCCCAAACGGCCTCGGCCTTGGTGGTTGAAACGCTCGATCTTGCTGGCAAAAATCCCCTTGTCTATTTCATGTCTCTTGAAGCCACAAAATTTCGAAAACTGGTTGAACCAGGGGACCAGCTTGAACTCCACGTTGATTTAATTCGAAAGCGTGGCAAGGTTTGGAAATTTGCCGGCCAAGGTATCGTTGACGGAAATTTGGTGGCAGAAGCCGAATTCACCGCAATGATTATTATTCCTAAAGACGAATGAGTATCCATCCGAGCGCCATAATTGAGGGCGGGGCCGAGATTGGCCGTGGCTGCAAGATCGGCCCGTTTTGCCATATCGGGCCGGATGTTCGCTTGGCGGAGGGCGTACGGCTGCATAGTCACGTTGCCATCTCTGGTGACACCTCTATCGGCGAGAAAACCGAAATCTGGCCCTTTGCCTCTATCGGTTCTCAACCCCAGGATCTGAAATTTGAGGGCGAGCCGACAAAATTGGAGATCGGGGCTCGTAATATGATCCGCGAAAG
>DFBP01000046.1:1827-3456 GCA_002366685.1 Rhodobacterales bacterium UBA3077
GTCGTGATTGGCGGGCTGGCCGGTATTCATCAGTTTGTCCGCATTGGTGAAGGTGCCATCATTGGTGCACTTTCAATGGTTGTCGCTGATGTTATTCCTTTTGGATCCGTGGTCGGAGAGCGCCCTAAATTATCTGGATTGAACCTTGTAGGGTTGAAGCGACGTGGCATTCCCAAGGCAGAAATCTCTGTTATTCGAGCGGCTTACAAAGAGCTGTTTGATGGAAAGGAGCCGATGAAAGCGCGCGCTCAAGAAATGATTCAAAATTCAGAGAATGCAATGGTGCGGGAAATTCTTGAATTTATTCTGTCAGATTCAAAACGCTCATTCTGTACGCCAGCGACCAAATAATGGAACCTTTGGGAATTATCGCTGGCAGCGGGGTTCTTCCCAAATTGCTTGCCGAAAACTGTGCCACCATAGGACAACCCTATTTGGTTGTACAATTTGACGGTATAGATCTCGAATGGGTTGCGGACCATCCGATGCTGAAAGCGTCTTTTGAAAAACCCGGCAAGCTATTTAAAGGGCTCAAAAAGGCAGGGATTACATTGGTGACAATGGGCGGCGGTATGGGCCGACCGCGGCTCAATCCCCTGAAGTTCGATGCAACCGGATTGCGCTTGGCACCGGTTGTGATGAATGCGTTAAAGGGTGGAGATAATTCCACCCTAAAAATTGTGGCGTCGCTTTTCGAGGCTGAAGGATTCACGATTATTGGTGCCCATGAGGCCTTGCCGGACCTCTTGGCGCAAAAAGGTTGTTCGACCCTGAAAAAACCGACGGAAGACGACAAAAAAGACGCAGACCGCGCTAGAGAGATTGTTTCCGCTTTGGGGAATGTCGATGTTGGGCAAGGTGCGGTTGTTGCACAAGGGCTGTGCCTTGGCTTGGAAAGTATTCAGGGCACCGATGCGATGTTACGCTTTGTGGCCGCAAATCCGGCGCGACTTCCGGATAAAAAGGGTAGCAAGGGCATTTTGCTCAAAAGATCAAAACCCGGACAAGATATGCGCCTGGATATGCCCGCGATAGGACCCGATACATTCGACGCTGTAGCCGCCGCCGGGTTGGCGGGGGTGGTAGTGCAGGCCGGGGAAACAATAATATTGGACCGGGAATCGACGATCGCGCGCGCGGACGCTTTGGGGCTGTTCCTTTGGGTGCGTTGAGGTTTTATCTGGTCGCGGGAGAAGCTTCTGGTGACCGATTGGGCGCTGCACTCATGCGGGGCCTTAAAAGCGAATCCTCAGGTGACGTTGAGTTTTTTGGGGTCGGCGGCCCGCTCATGCAGGCCGAAGGATTGACCAGTCTTTTCGAAATGAGTGAACTTTCGATTTTTGGTTTGGTTGAGGTCCTGCCAAAATATCGGCATTTGAAAAAACGCCTTCACGAAACGGCGCAAGATGTTTTGGCAAAAAAACCTGATGCCTTAATCACTATTGATTCCCCTGGTTTTACGCTCCGTCTGGCTGCGCGCCTTCGGCAAGAATTCGATGGAAAAATCATTCACTATGTTGCGCCGTCGGTTTGGGCGTGGAAGCCGGGCAGGGCGCAAAAGATGGCAAAACATGTGGACCATGTATTGGCAATATTGCCTTTCGAGCCACCTTATATGACCAAAGAGGG
>DFBP01000037.1:0-3573 GCA_002366685.1 Rhodobacterales bacterium UBA3077
CCCATTGATTTCAGCCGCAGATAATGCGAATAGCATATCTCTATTGTTGGCTTTTTGCCTGCTGAATTGAGGGAATTATATGCGACTCGTTTTTCTGCTTGTACTGTTTATTGGCATTGGCACTGCCGGTTACGCGACTCTGATGATCAAGAACAGATTCACGGATTATCAAGTTAAAGTTAGTCAGCTCGAAAACGAACTCAGGGTGTCCAGAGGACAGATTGTGGAAACAACCCCCGTCGTTGTCGCCGCTGGCGAACTTAGTTATGGTCATACCTTGAAGGAAACCGACCTTGCATTGATCAATTGGCCTTCTGCCGATCTCCCGGCAAACGTTTACAGCAGTGTTGAAGATGTCATTGGTGCCGAAGAAGACGGTGTCCGCTACATCAAGCGAAAAATTGAAGCCGGTGAACCTATTCTCTCTACCAAAGTTACAAACTTTGGAGAAGATATTGGGGTTAATACGCTGCTTGAGCCTGGCACCCGTGCATTTGCTATCCGGGTTGACGTCGCTTCAGGCGTGTCGGGATTCATTCAACCCGGCGACGAAGTTGATATTTACTGGACCGGCACGAACCTCGGCCAAGTGATAACCAAGCTGGTTCTTGAAAAAGTGCAAATCATCGCGATTGACCAACAATCTGATCAGGATTCATCACGCCCGACGGTCGCCCGTACGGTGACTTTGCAAGTTTCTCCAAACATTGTTGCAAATTTGGTACAGTTCCAGTCATCCGGCAAATTAACCCTCTCGTTGCGCGGGGTTGAAGATACCTCAACCGCTGGCCCGATCGAGGTGGACACGTCCACCCTAATTGGCAATGAAATCATAGAGGTAGAGGAAACTCCGATCTGCACTCGAACGGTACGTCGCGGCGTCGAAGCTATCGTGGTTGAGGTCCCCTGCGAATAGAACCCTTCGAACATTGAAAGCCGATAAATGAAGCCCTTGGTAAAATTTATTGACAATTAGTGGTCGAACGGACTCGCCTAACACATTGATTCTTGCAATTTAATCAAACATCGCGCATTCTGCCCTCAAGAATGGGCAAAAGATCCGTTCGTTGATTTTATCCAGTGGTTTTGAGAGGCAGGATCACAATGCAATTACACAGACTTTTTCAGGCGGGGCTTATGGGGCTCGCCTTGTCTGCGCCAATGGCCAGCTCGGTCTTTGCGCAGAACGCGGTTCTATCAGTGACCCGCGGTGCCGTATCCAGTAAAATTTCAGTTGCCGTTAATCGCGCTATCGTCGTTGAAAGCGACCGGCCATTCGCCGAGCTTTCGGTGGCCAATCCGGCCATTGCCGATATCGCTTCGCTTTCAGATAGATCGATATACGTGCTCGGGAAAACACCCGGGGCAACGACGTTAACGATTTTTGATCAAGACGGCCAACTCATCGCAAACGTAGATGTTCGCGTTGCGCCAGATATCGCGGAATTCAAAGAGCGCCTTTCGGAAATTCTCCCGAATGAGCGTGTGGAAGTTCGCACGGCGAATGACGGCATCGTGCTTTCCGGCCGAATTTCCGGCTCGCGGCAAGTTGCCCGTGCAATGGAACTCGCCGAGCGCTACGCGCCCGGTCGTGTAACCAACCTCATGATGGTTGGTGGCTCGCAACAAGTTATGCTGCAGGTTCGGTTCGCAGAAATGCAACGCTCCGTAGCTAAAAGTCTGGGTTCTTCCCTCACGGCTTCAAATACTCCGGCGCCGCCTGATAGTTTTGCAATCGGAACCGGGAGCGGTGGCGTAACAAATGGAACGCTTACATCTTCCAGCGATTCGGCGGGCGCTATCGGCATCGGCTTCGGAATTGGGGGGCTTGCGGTTAACGTGTTGATCGAGGCTTTGGAAAGCAAAGGCATGGCGCGTACGTTGGCCGAGCCAAATATCGTGGCGATTTCCGGTCAAAATGCAAAATTCCTTGCTGGTGGTGAATATCCGGTTCCAACCCAAAACGGAGACGGTGGCGTAAGCATCACCTATCGACCGTTTGGTGTAGAACTTAACTTCATGCCAACCGTGATTGATGGCGATCTTATCAATCTTGAGCTTGAAACAACCGTTAGTGCGGTCGATCAGGAAACAACGTCTTCGGGTGGTTACGCAGCCTTTAAGGTTCGTCGCGCCAGCACAACCGTTGAAATGCGTGACGGCCAAAGCTTTGCCATTGCGGGTCTTCTTCAGGACGATTTTTCCGATCTTAATGGTCAGGTTCCTTGGTTGGGTGATGTTCCAATTCTCGGGATGTTGTTCCGGTCCGCCGAGTTCCAGCGCAAGCAGACCGAACTGGTGATTATCGTAACACCACATCTGGTTACGCCAACCACAGCGAATGCTTTGGCTTTGCCGACCGACCGGATGCGTATCCCAACAGAAGCCGAGCTTTTCTTGAGTGGCCGCACCGAAGGTGCAGCACCTTCGGGCTCTATTACGCAACTGGGCTTTGAAGGCTCTGCCGGATATGTGATGGAGTAAGACAATGAAAATTCTCAATAAAATCATCGGCCTAACCGCGATTGTAGCGCTTGGTGGCTGCCTGGAAACAGCAGGAACCCTGCCAAACCAGACCAGCTTTTCAGATGCGAGTGAGCAGAATTTGCTCGTCCAGACCGGGCGCGGTGGTTCAGCAGCTTACCTTCAACACCTGTCACAAAAATTCCGTGACGAGGTGCCGACCATGATCAACTTCGACTTTAACTCGGTTGTTCTTGACGGTGAAGCACGGCGCATTTTGAACCTTCAGGCAGAATGGATCATTGCGACACCAACGGTTAAGTTCCGCGTATATGGCCATACCGACAAAGTTGGCTCTAACGCTTATAACCAACGCCTCGGCCTTCGTCGGGCACGGGCTGCAGTTAACTATCTGGTGTCAAAAGGTATACCGCGCAATCGGCTTGAAGCCTACTCTTCACTTGGTGAAACGCAACCTATCGTTAACACCGAAGATCGCGAGCGCCTTAACCGCCGTACCGTGACAGACGTGTTTGGCTTCGCGCCAAATGTGATCCCGTCTGATTTCGACGGCAAGCGCGCTGTGATTGTTTATGGCCGTTATGTTGCTGGCGGCGGGACTGTCGCAGGTAGCAGTTCTGCCCTCTAAGCTCAGTTAGAAAAACTTGAATGCCATCCGTTTCGAATCGGGTGGCATTTTTTTATGTCTGGAACCGTGTTTTATCCTTCTTTTCCGGAACTTGCATTTCACTCTTCTATTAACTAGAGTGGCCAGACTGCGAATGTCGCCCCTCGGCGACAAATCGCGCAACGCTTAGCTATTGAACCAAATTTTCAAGATTTCTGTTTGTTCTTTTAGTTGTGCCATGACATTCGTTAATAAAATGTATTCAAATATAGTTTTGTTTCTTTTTTTACCTAAATGGGATAATGTTACTTATTCGTAATTGTTACCTTTCTTTGTTTTCCAAATCGTCGAGGTGCTAAGTTGGCATTGTTAAAATTAATGGACCGGAAAATGGACGCCTTCGCGGTCGCGTCCAATCCCGAAAGTTTTAAACTTCTCAATAGCGACCTGCACGGGTTGTTTGGGCAAAGCTGGGGTAATGT
>DFBP01000037.1:3604-18350 GCA_002366685.1 Rhodobacterales bacterium UBA3077
GAAATACTCATTGTTTGCGTTGAAGCCGAAGACGAGCAAGATCTCGACCCCATCAACAGCTTTGTCCGTTCTGCCAAAAAAGGCGGTTTTATTGTTATATTGGTTGCCAAGGATGTGTCTCCAACGGCACTACACCACCTTTTACAACTAGGTGCTGACGACTTTGCCCCCTACCCCCTGCCGGACAATGTTCTCTCCGAAATTTTTGACCGTATTCGTGACAAAAAGCGCTCGACCCCGACAGAGACGGGCGGCAAAAAGGTCCGTAGTGGGGTGATTATTCCGGTCTATGGTGCGGCCGGCGGTGTTGGTGCCTCAACCTTTGCTGTAAATCTGGCGTGGGAGATGGCAACCCACACACGTAAAGACGATATGCGCGTTGCGCTTATCGACCTTGATTTTCAATTCGGCTCCGTTGCTACATTGCTGGATATGCAGCGCCGGGAAGCGGTGTTTGACCTGCTGACCGAACCGGAATCGCTCGCAGGCGATACGCTCGCACAAGCGATGACTTCCTACAAATCGGTGCTAGCCGTCCTAAGCTCGCCACCCGAAGTTATGCCGCTCGACATCGTCGACGCGCGATATATCGAAAAATTGCTGAAGCTTTTGCAAGCCCGCTACGATTTTATTATCGTTGATCTTCCCAAGGCGCTTACCGACTGGTCCGCGAGCATTCTGACCCAGGCTGAAACCTATTTCACGCTCCTGGAGCTGGATATGCGCTCGGCCCAAAACCTGATGCGGTATCTGCGTGTTTTACGGGGCGAAGAGCTGCCCGGCGAAAAAATCCAGTATATTCTGAACCGGGCACCCGGTTTTGCCGACCTCACCGGCAAAACCCGCGTCGGCCGGTTTTCCGAGAGCCTGGGCGTCGAGATCAATATTCTGTTGCCGGATGGTGGTAAATCGGTTTCAGCCGCCGGTGACCAGGGCGAACCTTTGGCGGACTTGTCTCCTAAAAACCCGCTCCGCAAGGAAATCAAAAAAATCGCTACAACCTTGGTGGATCTCACAAAAGAAGCCCGCGCGGCGGTAGTGGAATAACGGGAGTCAAACATGTTTGGACGTTTCAAACACAATCAAAAGTCGGAAGAAGAAGCCGAGCTGGTCGTCGGCGAGCTGTCTTTGCAACCCGAAGTCATCCACAAAGCCCGTCCGGCAGGTGACGAAAACCTGACAGCTGACGAAGCCGAAGCGCGCCAACGTGAGCAAAAACGCCTAGACAAATTGATGGGCATCCGCATGGATATCCATAAACGGTTGCTGGAAAATCTGAACCTGTCAGCCATTGATAATGCTGCCGAAGCCGATCTACGCCGTGAAATCGGCTCGATCATGCGTGAAGGCATCCATGAGATGGGTGTTGTTCTAAACGGACAAGACCAAAAAGACCTGTTGCAGGACCTGATGGACGAAGTCAGGGGCCTAGGTCCAATTCAACCTCTTTTGCGTGATGAAACAATCAATGATATTTTGATCAACGGTCCGCATCAGATTTTCGTAGAACGCGCTGGTAAACTCGAACTCACATCTGTTCGGTTTAAGGATGATCGGCACCTGTTGCGCGTGATAGATAAAATCGTATCCGCCGTTGGTCGGCGCGTTGACGAAAGCCATCCTTATGTGGATGCCCGTCTGGAAGACGGCTCTCGTTTTAACGCGATGGTGCCGCCTTGTGCGGTTGATGGCGCACTGGTCTCTATCCGTAAGTTTTCCAAAGAAAAGCTTTCGATCGAAGAACTGATCGGCTTTGGCGCGTTTAATGAACCCATGGCAACCTATTTGCAGGCCGCTGTTGCAACGCGGCTCAATATCATTGTTTCCGGCGGGACAGGTTCCGGTAAAACCACCACGTTGAACGCGCTTTCCGGTTTCATCGGGCATGCCGAACGGATCGTTACGATTGAAGACACCGCCGAGCTTCAGCTCCAGCAGGAACATGTAGGCCGGATGGAGAGTCGCCCCGCCAACGTTGAGGGCAAGGGTGAAGTCTCACAACGGGACTTGCTGCGCAACGCGCTTCGTATGCGCCCTGATCGTATCATCGTTGGGGAGACCCGTGGCGACGAGGTGATTGACATGCTGCAGGCCATGAACACCGGTCACGACGGCTCGATGACGACCATCCACGCCAACTCTGCGAGGGATAGCCTTTCAAGGCTGGAAAACATGATCGCGATGTCGGGTGTCGATATGCCTATTAAAGCAATGCGGGGCCAAATCTCCTCAGCGGTTAACCTGATCGTTCAGGTCAGCCGGCTAACCGACGGTTCCCGGCGTATGGTATCCATCACCGAGATCACCGGCATGGAAGGCGAGATTATCTCCATGCAAGAGGTTTTCAAATTCCAGCGCACCAGTGTTGATGAAGATGGCAGCATAAAGGGGCACTTTATGCCAACGGGCCTGCGCTCTTCGTTTATGGAACGATTCCAGCAGTGGGGATACCATATTCCTGCGACCCTATTTTCTGACACGCCGGTTTATACCGAATCTATGGAGACCTGAATTTGAGTATTGAGCCTCTTATCTATGCGGTGATCTTTGCCGCCGTCCTGTTCCTTATTGAGGGAATTTACCTAGCGGTTTTCGGCAAGTCGGTGCGATTGGAAAGCCGCGTAAACCGGCGTTTGCAGCTGCTTGAAAAAGGTGAAAGTCGTGAATCGGTTATGGAAACCTTGCGCAAAGAGCGCGAGCAGCATACCAAAACTCTGCGTATACCTGTGATCGGCATGCTTTCAAAAAAGGCTACCGTCGCCAATATCGCATTCACGCCCAATGCCATTCTGGCAATAATCGCACTGCTGATGGTATTGGTTTTCCTGGCGCTTACCATTGCAACATCGGCTGGCCTGACCATGCGGATTATTGTTTCGATCGCAATGGGTTATGGCGCCGTTTATGTCTGGCTTAGCTCGAAAGCCAAAAAACGCATGAACCTGTTTGAAGAACAGCTTCCCGATGCTGTAGAACTGATGGTTCGCTCGCTCCGTGTGGGACATCCTTTTGCGAGCTCGGTCAACATTGTTGCCCAGGAAATGCCTGACCCGTTGGGAACCGAATTTGGCACTTTGGTCGATGAAGCCAATTTCGGAGCAGATATTTCGGCTTCTCTACGCCAGATGACTGAGCGGGTCGATGTGCAGGACCTCCGCTTTCTAGCCGTTGCCGTTTCAATCCAGAGCCAATCGGGCGGGAATCTCGCCGAAATTCTTGATGGCCTTGCAAAGGTGATCCGCTCCCGGTTTAAGCTGTTTCGCCGCGTAGATGCCATCACCGCCGAGGCCAAATGGTCGGGCTGGTTCCTGTCTTTCTTCCCGGTTGTTGCCTTGATCGCGATCAACGTTTTGCAGCCGGGCTACTATGATGGCGTTGAAACTACCCCTGTATTTCTCCCGCTCGCCATAGTTGTTTTTGTGTTTTTGGTTGTGAACATTATTTTCATGCAAATGATGGTCAACTTCAAGGTTTAGACCTAGCCGAAGGGAAAGATTGTGATTGACACAACTCTTGAATTTATAATCGCTGTGTTGGGTCCGCTGGGCCCCATCATTGTCGCTGGTGCTGTGGGCATCTTTCTTATTCTGCTTTCGCTTCCTCTCTTGCTCGATAAAGGGGACGATCCATTTGCCAAGCTTGGCCGCGGTGGCGCATCGGGCGGGGTGTTTAAAAAGAAAGATGCCGTTGGTGGCGGGCGGATCAACCTGCGCTACGATAGCGGTAAAGTAAATCTTCAAAAATTTGATGCTTACCTGACGCCGAAAGATGAAAAAGAACTTTCCGCAGCGAAACTCAGGTTGCTGCAAGCGGGTTACAGAGGCCGCAACGCTGTTAGCAATTACAACTTTTTTCGAATGATCCTTGGGATCGCCTTTATCGGTTTTGGGCTCCTTTTTGTGCTTTTACAGGGCGGAGAACTCTCCGGAACGAAGGTTGCCATGTATCTTTTGATACCTGGCGGGGTTGGTTATTACCTGCCAAACTATTGGGTCGAAAGGCGTCGTCAAACCCGTCAGGGTGAGCTTGAAAACGGATTTCCAGATGCGCTCGACCTCATGCTGGTTTGCGTTGAGGCCGGGCAGTCGCTCGACCAGTCAATCGTGCGCGTTGCCACCGAAATCAAGCATTCCAACAAACCCCTTTCTGAAGAGTTCGAGGTTGTCGCAAACGAATTGCGCGCCGGTAAAGAGCGCGTTACGGTTTTGAGGGATCTTGGCGAACGCTGCGGCCTACCCGATATCAGCTCTTTTGTAACGGTGCTCATCCAGTCCGCCAGTTTCGGGACCTCGATCAGCGACGCGCTTCGGGTTTACGCCTTTGAAATGCGGGACAAACGCATTATGCGCGCCGAGGAAAAAGCCAACAAGCTCCCGACCAAGATGACACTGGGCACCATGCTTTTTACGGTGCCACCCCTTTTGATCATTCTGGTTGGTCCTTCCGTCTATGATATTTACGTCAATCTCCTTGGTGGAGGCCAATAAGTGCGCACCGTTTATGCGGTTCTTGGGCTTTTCTTGTCCATTGCAGCTTGCGAACCTACTGACAGACCTCTAGCGAATTCCCGTGAAGGTGTTGCCCCCCCGCCGGGCACGGCACGCATAACCGAAGCTGTTGACGGATTGATCGTGGGCCACCGGCTTATGGCTGCCGGAGAGTATGATCTTGCCCTCACGGCTTATACGCGCGCCGTTCAGGACCACGGCTTGAACGTTGACGTCCTCAGCGCAATTGGTTCGGCAAATATGCGCCTTGGACGGCTCAATCAAGCCGAAAAGTTCCTGCTTCGAGCGGTCGAGAAAGACCCTGATTTTGTTGCGGCGTGGAACAATCTCGGCGTTGTTCAAATCAATTCACAACAATTCATCAAAGCCCGCGCTAGTTTTCAGCGCGCCTTCGCCCTAGATAACGGTAATTCCGAGCAAATACGCGAAAACCTAATTCTCGCTATTCAACTGGCAGAAGCAAACTCGGCGGAAATCCCCGAAGATTTTAATTTCATGCTGGTCCGGCGCGGCGATGGGCGTTACCTATTACTTGGGCAGTAAAAAAATAATAGGGGATAAGATGCAAAGCACAAAATTCACCCGTAAATCCGTTTTCCTTTTGTCGGCGCTGAGTCTCGTCGCATGTGGCGATATTACAGACGACGACCGCGCATTACCTGATGGTGCGTTAAACGTGATCGACGCCTCTGATCTCAATGACATTATGCTTGATTTTGCGGACCCCAAAGAGGCGGTGCGATACTTCAGAAACTCGGTTGCCCAATCCCCTGACAGGATTGACTTCAAACGCGGCCTCGCTGTTTCGCTGGCCCGGGCTGGTGAACATGCTGAAGCCGCGCTGGTTTACGAAGTAATTGCGGAGGCCGGAGAACTCACCGTGCAGGACCGTTTGGCTATGGCGGACGCTTATATCCGCAATGGTGGCTGGGAAGAAGGGGAAGCCCAGCTTGACGCTATCCCGCCCACCCTGGAATCCTATGACCGCTACCGGTTGGAAGCCATCGTCGCTGACCACAATGAAGAATGGGATAAAGCCGATAGCTTTTATGACATTGCGCGCGGCCTCACCACAGCGCCCGCAAACACGCTCAATAACTGGGGCTTCTCCAAGCGCGTGCGGGGGGATCTGGATGACGCCGAAAAACTCTTCCGCCAAGCGCTCCGCGCTGATCCATCCCTGTTCAGGGCAAAGGTCAATTTGGTGGTTGTGCGCGGGTTGCGTGGCGAATATGGCCTCCCCGTTGTGCCAATGACAGATGAAGAACGTGCGCTCCTCTATTACGAGGCCGCCAAAGTCGCCATTAACCGTGGGGATCGTGACATAGCGCGCGGGTTGCTGGAGCAAGCGATTGACTCACATCCTCGACATTTCGGTGCGGCGGTTGATGCTTTGCGGGCTTTGACCTCCGGCGTTAGTCTGTAGGCGCTCGCATGGCTTACTGGGCAATCATATTTCTGGTGCTGACGCTTCCAATAGGGATTGTCATAACCTGGAATGATCTCAAATACTTAAAAATCCCTAACATTTTCATCCTATTTCTGTTGGCCGAGTTTGTCATCGTGGGGCCAATGGTTCTGCCCTTTGACGAGTATATCAGAAGCCTCATCTATGGTTTTATCGCCCTGCTCGCGGGCATTCTCATTCACGCGACCGGCCTCATCCCTGCCGGCGATCTAAAATACACCGCCGTCCTCATCCCTTTTGTCGACACAGGTGATCTCCTCAGCTTTTTGCTTTATACGTCCCTGTCTGCCCTGACAGCCGTATTCACCCACGTCCTGTTCGGCCGGTTCGGACTGGCCCCCGACGGATGGGAAAGCTGGAACGGACGCGGCTGGAAGCGCCGCTTTCCGTTTGGGTTTGCGTTAACCGGAGGGTTGATGATTTATCTTTTGGTTCAGATTATTCGGTCGGTTTAGAGACTTCGTAAAGAACGAACAGGTTCGACCGGTATACCTCGTTTAACCCATAGCTGCCCTCAATGAATTGCATGACCATTTGCCGGCGCATATTTGCATTAATCGGGCAGAGCGGCACCATCAAATAATCCGCATTTTCAACTCCGGCCGTATCTCCATAATACCACGGCGCTGCGCCCTGAACCCTTTCAATATCGCCAAACATCCAGCTGACATTCAAGATATCCGCTGCGAGGACAGGTTTTCCACGCACAAAATCAATCGCTTCAAGCTCTTGCGCAATTTTTGTGGCCATCGGAGAAATGGACTCATTTGAACTACATTCCGGGAACTCGAACCCGTTAATTACGACTCTTTCATCCTCCGAGAACGGGGACGGAAATCCTTCGATGGTTTCGCGTTTCATTGCGTGTAGAATACGAAACTCAGGAAGCCAGATATCTGCCACACCTTCGGAAATCGGCATCTTCAAGAACTCCTCTTTGGACGTAAAAACGGCACGAATAGGAGAGGTTGCCAGCGAAATAACGGATGGAAAAATTACGGTTCCGGCAACAATAATTATGGTCAGTATACTCTGCCTCGCCGGCAGGTTAAAAACCCAACGTTCATCCCGCTCGGGTAGATTGACCCAAAGATAGAGGATCACCAAAACCAGCCACTTGGGATCGTTTCCCCAGTTTTGGTAGGTAATGTAAGTAAAGGCAGGCGCTAAAAGTAGAAGCACCAATCCTTGCAACATTTTGCCAGATTTTCTGTATAAAACAATGCTTGCAAGCAATATCAAACTCGCCAGAACACTGTGAGGACTCGCTATAATTTGGGTGAATGAATCGACAGGTGCACTACGGCCTGAAACATCGCTCGTTACTGCGAGCAAATCGTGGAAATATGCGATGAAATAGTCCAGGCCAAACCAAAGGAGCAACGCTCCGCCAAAGGCAAGCCCAATTGCAACGGATTGAATGGCAAGCGCTGCTTGTTTCTGCGCTAGCAATATCAACAATACAACAGGTACCAGAGGAACAAAAAAGGTAACTTTGAGCATGGCCAGCGCTGTCATTCCGGCAGCAATTATCAGCGGTGGTAGCCATCGTTCCGCAATATTGACACGCATCGGGAACAAAACCGTTCCCAAAATCAGAAAAGTGACACCCCAGGCCCATCGATTGTAAAACATAGAGAGCGAAGTTGCTGTATCGCCGCCTCCATAAATCAATGCTGTCATTGTCATCAGGATAAACACGCCAAAGGTTAGCGCCTGAGCGAAACTAAAACGAGTTGCCCCAACCCACCAGATCACCGGTAATAGCAAAGCCGACAGACTCAGATTGGCAAGCAATGTTGCCTTGCCAACCATAAACCCAAGGGACAACCAAAACGCAACGGGTGCAAATCCCAAGTATCCGATCGGGGTCATAAAATCCAAGTGGGGGAGCTCGCCCGCCACTATGCGCAACGATGCATCCAGCATGTGAAGCAAATCACCTTCATGACCGGTTATAGCCAATCCATTTGGAGTCAGCGTCAAGACTGCTTCGATTAAAAGCAATACAAGGAGAATAAGTCCGAACCGGATTGATTGCTTTCTAGAAATGACTCTGCCCTCGCCCATTTGTTTTGACCGGACTATAAATCAAAACCGGCGGAAAAAAACCCATAATAGCACGGGCTGCTTGCCAGCGGCCTAATGCACAAGTTACACTGTAACCTACCAAAAGTACGGGGAAATACTCATGACCACCTCAACAACAATGCCGGTTGCCCCAAAAACACTGGCAGAGCTAGGCATAGACATAACTCTGCTTCGCGAAATCCTGCTCAAATCCATGTTGCGCAGAAACCTCGACAATGTGATTGCTATCGCTGAATCGATGAAGGTCGGCGTGCCAATCGCACAAGAGCTCATCGAGATCACGCGCGGATACAATATGATCGAGACCTTGGGGGCTTCACGCTACGAAGACCCCAAGCACCTGCGCTACAGGCTAACCGAAGCCGGGCGGCAATCTGCGCTGGATGCGCTATCCCAGTCCGAATATTATGGCACACTGCCTGTGCCGCTCGAAGATTACAAAAAGCAGGTTGAGGCCCAATCCATTCGAGACGCCGCCGTCCCGCGTGACGCGCTGGAAGAAAGCATGGGGCATCTCATTATCGATGATCATATGTTTAGCCAGCTTGGCCCTGCGGTCAATTCTCCGCGCTCGGTGCTTTTTTATGGCCCTCCGGGAAATGGTAAATCGTCCATCGCGGACGGCATCCGCAATGCTTACACCGATAATATATACGTGCCTGAATTTATTGAATACGCTGGGAACGTTATTTCTGTTTACGACCCTTTGATTCACACCCGTGTGGCCGAAGAAAAACAAGATCCGAACGCATTGCGGCTTGGTAGTGCCGGACAAGACAGGCGCTACATCCTATGCCTGCGCCCGACTGTGATCACGGGTGGTGAGCTAACCATGGACATGCTCGACCTTAATTTCAATCCGGTTTCCCGCACTTATCAAGCGCCTTTGCAGCTTAAATCTTCCGGCGGTGTGTTCATTGTGGATGACCTTGGTCGCCAAACCACCCCGCCTCAAACCCTCGTCAATCGCTGGATTGTTCCAATGGAATCCGGTTTTGATATTTTGACCCTGCAATCCGGTCAGAAATTTACGGTGCCGTTTGATACAAAGGTTATGTTCTCAACCAACTTTGCGCCTGACAAAATTTTTGATGGCGCGGCCCTGCGGCGTATCTATTACAAAATCTATGTCGGCAACCCTACCCGCGATGATTTCATAAAGATCTTCTTGCTGACCGTCGGGCAGTATCCGGTTGAATTTAAGGAAGAAGTTCTCACCCACCTGTTGATGGAACTCTACCCAACGGTAGACAACGAATACTCCGCCTATCAGCCCAAATTCCTGATCGAGCAGATGATCTCAAGTTGCCGCTACGAGGGGATCGAGCCGCAAATGTCGGTCGGTCTGGTCGACAAAGCCTGGGAGCACCTGTTCATCAGGGAAAGCGATAACCAGCTTTAGGCGGTCAGTCCTTCCGGCTCTTCCAATCCGTTGGCCCGGCAACAAGCCGTTACTGTGTTGGCGAGCAGGCAGGCAATGGTCATTGGCCCCACGCCGCCCGGCACTGGCGTAATCGCCCCGGCCACTTCGGCTGCGCTGGCAAATTCTACATCGCCCACTAACCGCATTTTACCTTCCCCGCGCTCGGGCGCGGCGATCCTGTTGATGCCCACATCAATCACGGTAGCGCCCGGTTTAACCCAGTCACCTGTAATCATCTGCGGGCGTCCAACGGCGGCCACCAGAATATCGGCTCCGCGACATAGCGCTTCGATATCCTTGGTCCGCGAATGCGCAATGGTCACCGTGCAACTATCCTTCAATAGCAGGGCAGCCATCGGCTTGCCGACAATATTGGAGCGCCCGACAACCACGGCGTTCATGCCGGAAAGGCTTCCATGCCGCTCGCGGAGCATCATCAGGCAGCCAAGCGGCGTGCACGGCACCATTGATTTCTGACCCGTCGCCAGCAGGCCCACATTTGAAATATGGAAGCCGTCTACATCTTTTTCCGGCGAGATGGCATTGATGACTTTATCATCGTTGATATGGTCAGGTACCGGTAACTGGCACAGGATACCATGCACAGCTGGGTCATTGTTGAGCTTGTCGATAAGCGCCAAAACCTCGGCTTCGGGCGTATCAACCGGCAACTTGTGCTCAAAGCTGTTCATGCCGACCTCAAGCGTCTGCTTGCCTTTGTTGCGCACATAGACCTCGCTTGCAGGGTCCTCCCCCACTAGGATAACCGCCAAACCGGGAGTTACACCCGCATCCTTAAGTCGTGCTACATGAGCCGCTACCTTTTCACGCACGGTTGCCGCAAAAGCTTTACCGTCAATAATATCTGCAGTCATCAGGGTCTCCTTAGAACAGGCCTTCAATTTCACCAGCTTCATTCAGCCGGATAGCCTTGGCTGCCGGTGTTCTGGGCAGGCCGGGCATGGTCATAATAGAACCGCAGATCACAACAATGAACCCGGCGCCAGCAGAAAGTCGCACTTCCCTGATTGGCATCGAATGCCCCGTTGGCGCACCGCGCAAGTCAGGGTCCGTCGAGAAGCTATACTGGGTTTTGGCCATGCAAATCGGCAGGTCACCAAAACCGGCCTCCTCCCAATCACGCAATTGCTGGCGGATCTTCTTGTCAGCCATCACTTCGTCAGCTCGATAAATCCGTTTGGCAACGGTTTCGATCTTCTCGAATAGGGGCATCTCATCAGGGTAAAGCGGCGCAAATTGGGAAACGTTGGCCTCCGCAATTTCAGCGACACGCTCGGCCAGTTCTTTAGTCCCCGCACCGCCATCAGCCCAGTGCTTACACAAGATCGCCTCGGAACCGTGACCACGGGCGTAAGCTTTGATCGCCTCGACCTCGTCATCGGTATCGGTCACAAAGTGGTTGATCGCCACCACCACCGGCACACCAAACGATTTGAGGTTCTCGATATGCCGTCCCATGTTCGAGCAACCCTCGATCACCGCGTTTACATTCTCTTCACCAAGATCAACACGTTCAACGCCGCCGTTCATCTTGGAGGCCCGAACCGTGGCCACAAGCACAACCACATCGGGTGTCAATCCGGCCTTGCGGCATTTGATGTTCATAAACTTCTCGGCACCCAGATCGGCCCCGAATCCGGCCTCTGTCACCACATAGTCGCTTATTTTCAGCGCCGTTTTGGTGGCTACAACCGAGTTGCACCCATGCGCGATGTTTGCAAACGGCCCCCCGTGCACAAGCGCCGGGTTATTCTCCAGCGTTTGCACAAGGTTGGGCTGCATCGCCTGTTGCAGAAGCACGGTCATGGCCCCATCGGCCTCGATATCGCGGCAATAGATCGGCTTGCGGTGACGCGTATAGGCAACGATGATATCGCCAAGCCGTTTCTGCAAATCGTCCAAATCGTCGGACAGACACAAGATCGCCATCACTTCGGACGCCACCGTAATGTCAAAGCCTGTCTGGCGGGCAAAGCCGTTGGCCACACCGCCAAGACTGATCACCGTGTCTCTTAGCGCGCGGTCATTCATGTCCATCACGCGCTTCCAGACGATCCGGCGCTCGTCAATTTCCAGCTCGTTGCCCCAGTAAATATGGTTGTCGATCATTGCGGTCAGCAGGTTATGCGCCGATGTAATCGCATGAAAATCACCGGTGAAATGCAGGTTCATATCTTCCATCGGAACCACTTGGGCATAGCCGCCGCCCGCCGCGCCACCTTTCATGCCAAAGCACGGGCCAAGCGAGGCTTCGCGAATACAGATGGTGGATTGCTTGCCAATGGCATTCAGCCCGTCACTGAGCCCGACGGTTGTGGTTGTTTTCCCCTCGCCCGCAGGGGTCGGAGAGATCGCCGTTACCAATATCAGTTTACCGTCCGGCTTACCGGCCTGTGCCGCAATGAATTCAGCGGAAATCTTGGCTTTATCATGGCCGAAAGGCAGCAAATCCGCCTCCGGAATACCAAGTTTCGCCCCAATTTCCTGAATCGGTTTTTTATCGGCAGCGCGGGCAATTTCAATATCGGTTTTATAGTCCATCTGGCACCTCGGGTTCGCGGATTACATGGTCTCATCATTAGGCCTGCAACTTCTTTTCGCTGATATCTATTCGACCTTTCAAAGGCAGAACGCGACGAAACAGCGCATCAATTCAGGCTAATGTGTGCTGATGTATACATCAAGCTCAACCGTTAGTTTCCAACGGTTAAAACCATAAACTGCCTAAGAAAGGGAAAAACGCAACTGCCGTCTGCGGCCAGCGGATACGGCTCCAGCAATGCTTCATCATACGCGGCGAAAAATCGCGCCTGCTCTTGCGGGTCGAGCTCAGCCAGAATTGGCCTCGCCGCTGTGCTGCCGGTAAAGCGGCGTACCGGATGCCCCTTGCCAGCTTCAAGCTTTTGGAAATAATTGGTCTCCCACATATTCAGCACCCCCATCGGGTCGAGCAACGCGCTCAGCATGGCGGGCGGGGCAACAGGTGGGGTATAGTCAGTATAGTTAAACCGGTCCGGAAAAAGCGCCTGCGCGGTTTGCCGCAAAAGCATGTGCGATGGCGCTGCAAATTGTCGTGGCATCTGCACGGCAAGCACACCACCCGTTGGCAATAGCGAAGCAAGCCTTGGAAACAGCGTTTTGTGATCCGGCAGCCAGTGCAGTGCTGCATTGCTGAATATCAGTGCCGGAGCCTCGGCCTGCCAATCCGTAATATCGTGCTCACTCAGCACGTCGTAAACTCCGGTTTTGGCAGCCTCCGCGAGCATATTCGCGGAATTATCCACCCCGACCAAGCGCCGCCCAAAGCGCTGCTTTAGCGCTTCACCAACCGCTCCGTTGCCGCACCCAAGGTCCACCACATGCCCCTCCGGCAATGGAGGCACCTGCGCCAACAAATCCATCGCTGGCCGCAAACGCAAATCCCGGAACCTTGAATAGGTCCCGGGATTCCAGTCTTGCGAATTGTTCATCGTTTAACCCTGGGGTTGCGGTTCCATGCCACCGTCATCCTTTGGCTTTTTCGTGGCTTTCGGGATCGAGGTCATCGACCCGGAATCGCCGCTGGCAGAATTATCGTCATTATCATCTGCTTTCAAAGGCGGCTCACCGCGCATTACGCGCTTAATCTCGTCGCCGGTCAGTGTCTCGTATTCTAGCAACCCTTGCGCCAAGCGTTCGAACTCTTCAGGGTGCTCGGAGATCACCTTCATCGCCAGATCATAAGCCTGGTCAATGAACAGCTTCACTTCGTTTTCGATCAGCTCTTTGGTATGCGCCGAAACAGAGAACCCGCCGGTCGCGCCGCTATAACCCTCATGCGCCTCGGAGTAATCGATATTGCCAACAAGATCAGACATGCCATAGCGCATGACCATCGCCCGCGCCAGATTACTGGCTTGTTGGATATCGCCAACCGGCCCGCTGGATACGCTGTCTTCGCCGTATTTGAAGATCTCCGCCGCTTTGCCCGCCATGGTCATGGCCAGCTTTTCGTGGGCTTCGTCTTTGAACAGTTGGAGCTTGTCCATTTCGGGCAGGCTCATCACCATGCCCAAAGCGCCACCGCGTGGAATGATCGTTGCCTTATAAACCGGATCGGTTTTTTCCAGCATCAAGCCTACAATCGCGTGGCCAGCTTCGTGATACGCGGTTTTTTCTTTCTGATCATCTGTCAGCACCATCGAGCGCCGCTCGGCCCCCATCATCACTTTGTCTTTGGCGAACTCGAAGTCCTCCATCGTGACAAAGCGCTTACCGGTGCGCGCGGCGGTCAGTGCGGCCTCGTTCACAAGGTTGGCAAGGTCAGCACCCGAAAAACCCGGTGTGCCACGCGCAATGATCCGCAGGTCCACATCCGGCCCAAGTGGAATTTTGAGCGAGTGAATGTCCAGAATTTTCTTCCGCCCGTTAATATCGGGGATGGGAACCTGAATCTGGCGGTCAAAACGTCCGGGGCGCAAGAGCGCTTTATCAAGCACGTCAGCCCGGTTGGTTGCGGCCAGAAGGATCACACCTTCGTTGGATTCAAAACCATCCATCTCCACCAAAAGCTGGTTGAGCGTTTGCTCACGCTCGTCATTGCCGCCGCCCACGCCAGAGCCACGTTGCCGCCCCACAGCGTCAATCTCGTCGATAAACACAATGCACGGCGCGTTTTTCTTGGCTTGCTCAAACATGTCACGCACGCGTGAAGCCCCCACGCCCACAAACATTTCTACAAAATCGGAACCTGAAATCGCAAAGAAAGGCACACCCGCCTCGCCCGCAATCGCCCGCGCCAGCAGGGTTTTACCTGTGCCCGGAGGGCCGACAAGCAGCGCGCCTTTCGGGATTTTACCGCCCAAGCGGCTAAACTTCTGCGGGTCCTGCAAAAACTCTACAATCTCTTCCAGCTCTTCCTTGGCTTCATCAATGCCGGCCACGTCCGAAAATGTAACCTTCCCCGAGCTCTCGGTCAGCATTTTTGCGCGCGACTTGCCAAAGCCCATTGCCCCGCCTTTGCCACCGCCCTGCATTTTATTCATAAAGTAGATCCAAACCCCGATGAGCAGGATAAAAGGCAGGAAGCTGATGATAATTGCCGAAAGCGTCGATTGCTCCTGTGCTTCGGCGGCAAACCCAACACCATTTTCCTGCAATAGCGGGATCAAATACGTGTTGGTATCTCTGGGTTGAACCGTGCTGAAAGTGCCTGAACCGGTCTGGAATACAACGTTTTCGCCGTCAATTTGCACG
>DFBP01000184.1:0-1979 GCA_002366685.1 Rhodobacterales bacterium UBA3077
AGAAAATCAATGACTAATACACATCTAAACCCGACAGGCAGCGCCAAAACCGGAACTTCAGGTGGCGTAGCGCAGACCGATGTGTACCACCTTTTCCGCAATCGGGTTGCGGCAATGCCGAACGCTATCGCTTTGGAGGAAGGCCCCGAGCGGGTCAGTTATGCGCAGTTGCTTGAACGGGTTGACCGGCTGGCAGGGCATTTCAATGGCTTGGGGCTGAACAGCGGAGATCGCATCGCCGTTCTGTCGCGCAACCGGCGGGAATACATAGAGGCCGAGCTGGCCGCTGCTGCCACCGGGCTGATTGTCGCCTGCCTGAACTGGCGGCTTTTGCCAACCGAGCTGCACCATTGCATAACTTTGGTGTCTCCGCGCCTTATTCTTGCTGAAGCCGATCTGGTTCCGCTGTTGGAACAAGTGCCGGAAATTGCACAACTGCCGTTTGGCCCCGCCTATGAGAAAGCACTTGCACAAGCGGCCAGCTTTACGCCTGCTCCGCAAGATCCCGAAGCGGGGTTGGTTATACTTTACACAAGTGGCACAACCGGCCTGCCCAAGGGGGCCGTTATCAGCCATCGGGCGATGATCGCCCGTGCGGCGGCCTTTGCCAGCGAGCTTGGCCTCGCCCCAACAGACAGCTTTGTGGCTTGGGCTCCGATGTTTCACATGGCTTCAACAGACCACGCATTGGCAACGTTGTTGCGCGGCGGTACGGTGGTGATGGTTGACGGCTTCGACCCAGATGCCATTCGGCAAGCCATAGCGGCACATCACATTGGCTGGATGGTGTTGATCCCCGGCATGATAGAGCCGTTCATCACCCATCTCAAGGAAAAGGGGATTACGCCCAAAGGTATTCGTGTTTGTGGAGCTATGGCCGATCTGGTTCCACCGCACCAGATTGCCGAGATCACTACATTGCTGAAGGCGCCCTATTTGAACAGTTTCGGCTCAACCGAGACCGGCCTGCCGCCCGCTACACGCGCGGTAATTCCGATCGGGGTAACGCCGGAAACCCTTTCGAAACAGATCAGCGCATTTTGCGAGGTGCGTTTGCTGGACAAAGACGGAGCCGACGTGCCGCTTGGCACCCCCGGAGAGTTGGCAATGCGGGGGCCCACGTTGTTTACCGGCTATTGGAACGCAGAGGCCGCCAACGCCGAGGTCTTTCAGGGCGGCTGGTTCCATATGGGGGATGTGTTTCGCCGCAACGCGGACGGCACCATAGATTTTGCAGATCGCGCAAAATATCTGATAAAAACCGGCGGTGAAAACGTCTACCCCGCCGAGATCGAGCGTGTGTTGATGGCCGATCCACATGTGACCGACGCCGCCGTGGTGCGGGTTCCGGATGATCGCTGGGGGGAAGCGCCGCTGGCCTTTGTGTCTTGTGATGCGGATTCGGTCACCGAAAACAGCCTGCTTGCCAATTGTCGGGCTGCGCTGGCCCGCTATAAACTACCCCGTGAAATCCGTATCATCGCCTTTGAGGACTTCCCCCGATCAACCAGCGGGAAAATTCAGCGGCATGTTCTTGAGGCACGTTTGCGCGACGAAGGGGGCTGATATTCGCAATTACCGCAACGTATTTTCTTAGGGGCTAGTATCGGCATGAATTATTTTCTAACATATGTTTGATTCTGTAAATTCACGGCCACTACGGTTTGATCAAAGGAAAGCCATATGAATGACCAGACCAGCCCTTCATCATCGGACATTGCCGCGATCAAAGCCAACTATGCGCTAAGCGATGACCAACGTGCGATATTGGATCATGTAGAACGTGTGGCCCGCGAAGTTCTGCATCCCTTGCAAGCGGAAATGGACGCAACCGAATACTGGCCGGCGGACCTCTTTGCCAAAATGGGCGAGCTGGGTTTGCTGGGGATCACGGCGCCGGTTGAACTGGGCGGCAGCGGGATGGATGAATTTACACAAGCCTTGGTTACCGAAGTGATCACCAAATGGAACCCGGCTGT
>DFBP01000184.1:2133-2927 GCA_002366685.1 Rhodobacterales bacterium UBA3077
TTTATAACCAATGGGCCAATTGCTGATCTGGTTCTTGTCTATGCGAAGACCGACAAATCGAAGGGCACCAAGGGTATTTCGGCGTTTCTGGTGGAAACCAATACGCCGGGCTTCAAGGTGGCTCAGAAGCTTGACAAAATGGGGTTCCGTGGCTCGCCTACGGGCGAGTTGGTGTTCGAGGATTGCCGTATACCCGCCGAAAATCTGGTCGGCGANNGAAAACACCGGTGTTTCGATTGTGATGAGCGGGCTGGATCTGGAACGCGCCATGGTGGCCTCGATGTGTGTAGGCATGGCCGAACGCGCCTTGGAGCTGGCGCTGGAATACGCACAACTGCGCGAACAATTCGGCAAGCCGATTTCACGCTTCCAGATGATGCAATCCAAATTGGCGGAAATATACGTCGATGTCGAAAGCGCCCGCGCCATGAGTTATCGTGCATTAGCTGCTTGCGTGGGGTTGCCAAAAGGCGGCGGCGGGCGCGGCGAAATTCACAAACTGACAGCGGCATCGGTGCATTATGCGGCCGAAGCCTTTAATCGAGCGGTGACCTCGGCCTGCCATATCCATGGCGGCTCGGGCTATATGCAAGACACCGAAATCAACCGTCTTTACCGTGCCAACAAGCTGCTGGAAATCGGGGCGGGCACCAGTGAGGTGCGTAAAATCATCATCGCCGAAGAATTGCTGCGAGGGTAGGGAACATGAGTGTTTCAAACAACAAACCCAGCCATTTTGTAATGCCTGAACAAGAGGCTCTGGCTGATCAGGCTTACCGGTTTTTCCACTCCGA
>DFBP01000159.1:0-1656 GCA_002366685.1 Rhodobacterales bacterium UBA3077
CGAAATCACCCAGTTCATTTCGGCGTCAGCTTCGGCATCGACCAAGCCCGCCGGATATTCCGGCCAGTCGGCATGGATCAACATAGTATCGCGTTCAGCGATATCGCCCCAAAGCTGCTCGGTGATGTAAGGCATGATCGGGTGCAGCAAAATGAGGCACTGGTCAATCGCCCACGCCATAGTGGCGCGGGTTTCGGCAACCACGGTGGCGTCGTCTGACTGGAACAGAGGCTTGGCAAATTCGACATACCAGTCACAAACCTTGCCCCAAACATGGGCATATAGTCCCATCGCGGCATCCGAGAATCGGTAGCTTTCCAGCGCTTTGTTGGTGGTATCCAATGCGCGAACGGTCTCGCCGATGATCCATTTATTCACGGTTTGCGTGGCGCTCGCTGGATCGAATCCACCGGGTTTGCATTCGTTCATTTCGGCAAAGCGGGCGGCGTTCCAGAGCTTGGTGCCAAAGTTGCGATAGCCGGTCAGCCGCGCCGGGCTGAGCTTGAGGTCTCGGCCCATGGCCGAGAGGGTAAAGCGCAGGGCATCCGCGCCGAATTCGTCAATCGTTTCTAGCGGGTCTATCACGTTGCCGGTGGATTTTGACATTTTCTTGCCGTGCTCATCGCGCACCAGTGCATGCACATAGACCGTGTGGAACGGGATTTTCTCAACCACCGCCAACTGCATCATCATCATGCGGGCCACCCAGAAGAAGATGATGTCAAAGCCGGTGATCAGCACATCGGTCGGGAAGTATTTCGCCAGTTCCTCTGTATCTTCGGGCCAGCCAAGGGTGCCGATGGGCCAGAGACCGGAGGAGAACCATGTGTCGAGGACGTCGGGATCGCGCTGGATCTCGATAAAACGATTGTCTGGGTCCAAGTTGCTGATCTTATAACCGATTCCATTGTCGCCAACTTTCACTGAAAAGTAATCTGGATATAGCTCTTCAGCTTGGCGAATTGCATCTTGTTCAGAAGCTGCGCAAAAGAAATGGCGGTTTTTATATTCTGGCTTATCCCAGTCTTCGTCAACTGCTGGCCCATACCAAACCGGAATCTGGTGCCCCCACCAGAGTTGCCGCGAGATGCACCAAGGCTCGATATTCTCCAGCCAGTGGAAATAGACCTTGCGGTCGCTTTCCGGCATAATCGTCACTTCGCCCGATTTCACCGCGTCAATGGCGGGCTGCACAATTTTGGGGCTGTCCACATACCATTGGTCGGTCAGCATTGGCTCGATCACCACTTTGGAGCGGTCGCCAAATGGCTGCATGATCTTTTTGTTTTCAACGTAAGGCGCGGTGTTGCCGTCTTCATCGGTTGCCATCACCGCCAACCCTTCGGCGGTAATGTCAGCTACCACCTTTTTGCGGGCCTCAAAACGGTCCATCCCGCGGTATTCCTCGGGCACGAGGTTGATCGGGGTTGCATCGCGCGGCGCTTCCGCACCCTCGGCAATCGCCTGCGCTTGGGTAGCGGCCTCGTCATAAGACAGGCCATCGCTGCGCATATGGCCCTTGGTATCCATCAGCGCATAGAGCGGAATGTTGTTGCGGGTGGCGACGCCGTAGTCGTTAAAGTCATGCGCGCCAGTGATCTTCACCGCGCCCGAACCGAAATCCGGGTCGGGGTATTCATCGGTAATAATCGGAAT
>DFBP01000159.1:1774-1995 GCA_002366685.1 Rhodobacterales bacterium UBA3077
CGGGTCTCGCGCAGGGTCACATTGCCGTCTTCGTCTTTTTCAACGTATTCATAGGTGGCACCGCCCGCCAGCGGGTATTTGAAGTGCCACATGTGGCCGTCCACCTCGATATTTTCGACCTCAAGGTCGGAAATCGCGGTTTCGAATTTCGGGTCCCAGTTCACAAGGCGCTTGCCTTTGTAGATCAGCCCCTTGTTATACATCTCCACAAAGACTTTGAG
>DFBP01000159.1:2017-2852 GCA_002366685.1 Rhodobacterales bacterium UBA3077
CAGCTCGCGCCCAGCCGTTTAAGCTGGTTGATGATGGTATCACCGGATTCGGCTTTCCACTCCCAAACCTTCTCAAGGAACTTCTCGCGGCCCATCTCTTTGCGGCCTTCGTTGCCTTGCTCGGCCAGCTGGCGCTCGACCACCATTTGGGTGGCAATGCCGGCGTGGTCTTGCCCGGGCTGCCAGAGGGTATCAAACCCCTGCATACGCTTCCAGCGGATCAGGATATCTTGCAAGGTGTTGTTAAACGCGTGGCCAATATGGAGTGAGCCGGTCACATTAGGCGGCGGGATCATGATGGAAAAGGTTTCGGCACCCGGCTTGGCATTGGCCCCGGCCTTGAACGCGCCAGCGCTTTCCCATGCCTCGTAAATACGGGCTTCGGCTGCTGCCGCATCAAAATTCTTTTCCATCGCCATCTGGGTCATCCTTGGAACACAAGTAATTTTGGCGGTTTTACCCAAAGCAAAGCCTAAGGGAAAGGGTCAAATATAGGTGATTTGCTTCATAAGCCTTGCTGGCGTAGCATCGCTACATGAGCATTTTACAAACCCAAGGCATCCACCACATCACCCTGAACGGGGCCGATCGCCAGACCAGCATCGATTTCTGGCACAGAATTCTCGGGATGCGGCTGATTATCGAGCAGCCAAACCTTGATGACGCCAACATTAACCACCTGTTTTTTGAAACAGGTGACGGCTCCACACTCACCGTTTTTACGGACGAGCGGCGTGAACCGGCTGACCACGATATGCCCCAAACCGTAGGATCGCTTCACCACATCGCGTTTAAAGTCAGCATGGCCACCATTCGCGTGGCCAAGCAGCGCTTG
>DFBP01000233.1 GCA_002366685.1 Rhodobacterales bacterium UBA3077
GGAAGGCACGCTTGGGGTTGCACCTGATTTCCAGAAAGCCGCAGATGGGTCTATGCCACCGGTCATCCATGTCGATACAGATGCGCCCTTGATGTCTGATGTTGATGGTTCCTTGATAACCGATCAGCCATGGGGAATTTACTATAAACCCGATTACCACTTTAATGGCGTGCAGGGCGGTGCCATGCCGTTTATCGTTGATAAAGACGCAGACAATGTTGCGGTAGATCCCTACGGGCCGGACTCGCCGGATTTTATCGTCGGAGATGAGTTCGCTCATATGTGGTGTTCGGCTCTTGCCCATTGTCAAAAGCGCTTTGAGGGGCAAACCGGCCTTTACCGCAACGAAGCTTCAGGCGGGATCGGGGCATTTACGCCCGATAGTTTCCCTGTTTTCGATGTGTTCCAGCAAAACTGCTACATTATTGCAGATTCAAACCACGGCTTCAAAATGATCGGGGTTGGCAAACTTGTGGCCCAGGAAATCGTGCGCAACAGTTCCGCATTGCTCGATCCGTTCCGGTTCGAACGCTTTTCAACAGGCAAGCTGCATCCCGTTTCCAACAGCCCCTACCCGTGGAGTTGACCTTGCTATTATGATCCAGACCGATAACATCGGAGGCATGGAAGTGGGCAGAGATACAGGAACACCAGTTGACGGTCAGATTGCAAAGAGATCTGTCGGGTTTCTAATTGCGCCCGAATTTGCCCCTTTGGGCGTTTTTGCGGCCATTGAGGTGCTCCGTGCTGCCAACCGCATTCTGAACGAGCCCTATTATAGTTGGACGACTATTTCCCAAGATGGTCAACCGGTTATCACGCAAAGCGCAACTGAAATTATCGCGGACGCAGCCATCGGCGATGATCTCGCTTTAGATATGCTTTTTATTTGCACAGGATTCCGGCCGGAATCCTGTTGTAACTCAAAAACACTTGGCTGGATTCGCAACCTGAGCCGGCACGGCACATCTATGGGCGCGATAAGTACCGGAACGTATGTCCTCGCCCGCGCCGGGGTCATTGCCGGCCGAAGATGCTCAATCCACTCCGACCATGCCACCAGCCTGCGGGAAGAGTTTCCGGAGGTCGAGTTGGTCAACGGGCTCTATGAAATTGACCGGGGCCTGTATACCTGCACTGGCGGCACATCTGCGATTGATCTGATGATCACTATTGTGCGGGATAGCCATGGTGAAGGATTTGCTTCTGCTATTGCCCATCAGTTCCAACAAGACAGGGTGAGAAAACACGATGAAGACCAAAGCAAAATAAAGAGGCTGGGGTTGCGGGTGAAATCCGAACCTCTGGGTTTGGCCATTGATATTATGGAGAAAAACATCGAGACTCCGCAAACCTTGCCAGAGATCGCCGATGAGGTTGGCGTTACTCAACGCCAGTTGCAGCGGCTTTTCCGTAAACATATTGGCAGTACGCCAAAAGAGATTTATCTCAGTCTAAGGCTGAACTATGCCCAGCAACTCCTGTTGCAAACGGCCTTACCGGTGGTGGATGTTGCCTGTGCTGTGGGCTTCAGCTCTGCGTCACATTTCACCAAATGCTACAAAGCGCGCTTTGGGTATTCACCGATAATGGAGCGCGCGCAAGCGCTTTAGGAGACAGATACCGCCGCCGTGCAAAGCGCGTGATGAAGGGATTTGGCGGAGGACCTTGCCCCCAGAATGCGCCACGCGTTTTTGCCAAGGCAGATGACAAAAACGCCCATATGGTCGATCACCGAGCGCGCCGCAAACCCGCTTTTGGAGCTGTGAATGTCCAGCTGGCAGAGCCGTTCCAGTACGGGCAACACATTTGGGCCCTCAAGGTCAAACGCCACCCAACCGTCGCTCTGATCTGTGATCGAAGCGGTTTCACCAAACTTCTCACTCATTGAAATTACAAGGTTTTCCTGTTTCCGACGATCCGCTTCAAAAAACCACTGCCCGGGGGCAACCCAGAAAATCGCACAATTTTGGCCTTCAAACCGGCACCCGGGCTCAGGTAGGGAGCCGCCAAAATGCGCCTGCGCGATCGAAGCCAGACCTGTTTTTCCGGCCTCCCGCTGCGCGAGCGAAACCAGAACCAGATCTGCGTTTTCACGAAGGGTCAACGCCTCAAATTCATCAACCCGCGGGGTTATCCCACCTAGTGGAAAAGCAGGTTCCAAAGAGTATTCAGACACGCAATCGCCCTCCCTCAGGGTCAATGAAGTGCGGGCTGACAACCTCAACCTCGATATCCGTTTTTCCGAGCAGGTTGACCGCGCGAAGGGTTTCACCCATGCGGGTTTCTCCATCTTCCAGAAAGCCGAGCCCGATATAGTGGCCAAGATTTGGGGAGTAGACCACCGAGGTGAGATACCCTTCATCATGCTCGGCAATGGCAGGGTTTCCTTTGCCGATCAAGTGTGCGCCCGAGGTCAGCGGGGCTGCACGGTCAACCGGCTGGAAGCCAACCAGCCTCGGCGCATTCCCCTCATTCAACCCATCGCGGCGGCTGAGCACAGACCCGATGCTATCTTTTGTTTTGGAGACCATCCGCGCCATGCCCAGATTACGGGCCGTGGTCTGGCCATTGAG
>DFBP01000223.1:0-1561 GCA_002366685.1 Rhodobacterales bacterium UBA3077
AGGTCTTGGCGCGCAACCGGCATGTTTTTCGGGTCACCTGTGCCAAGGAAATAGTGGCATTTGTCGGTGCAGGCACCGCATTTTACGCAGGTATCAAGGTAAACCTGAAAGGCGCGGTTTTTCTTGGCCAGCTCGCCCATTTTGGCGATGGCCACTTCCTGCCAGTTATCGAGCAACTCACCGGGGAAGCCCAGTGGCTCGTTATGCTCGGGGGCGGCGGCGAAGGTGTTGGTGTCCATCATCGCGCCACACTCGATGGCGGGGATTTTTAGCGGGTCACCCACAAACTTCGGGCCGCCTTCTGCGTTCATATCAAGAGAAGCCATATTACTTACCCTCCTCTTTAGCCGGAATGCCCTCAGGCAGCGGCGGCAGGTTTCTGGCCCATTTCGAGATGTGGTGCCTCTCGCGGGCATTATCGACTTGCGTGCGGCTCGGGGCAAAGAACAGGCCCGGCGCGTGCATCAGTTTGGAAATCGGGAAGATGATCATCAGGATTGCGACCATGCCGAGATGGGCCATCAGGATCGGGTCAGCTGGCATATCGCCAATCTGGAACCGCATCAGGCCAAGCATATAGGCTTTTACCATGATGATATCGGTGCCTGTCACGTAGCTCATCATTGTACCCGAACCAGCGATGCCTACCAGAAGGGCGAGCATGAGGTGGTCAGACGGGTTGGAGATATAACGAATGCGCTCTTGGAAGATGCGCCGTGCCCAGAGGCCCAGCAACCCGACGAGCATGGCAAAGGCCATCAGCTTGCCGATCGGGCTTACGATCTCGACCCACCACCAGACATCCAGCGTAAAGTAGCGGAAGTGGCGCAGGAGGACGATGAGCATGCCCCAGTGAAACAGGTAGGCAAATATCCAGATCCATTTGTTGGATTTGAACAGGCTTTCAAACAGGATGACCTCACGGAACATCCGGAATACCACGCCCCGCTTGGTGCGCGGCGCGGGTGAAACAACGATCTTCAGGGGCACAGGAGTTGTGGCGTATTTCACCACTTTCATCCCTACACCGACCACCATCAAAATGGTGGCAACATAGAACAGCACTGCAAATACCGTGGAAATCACGATAGTCCCTCCTCTTAATGCGTTTCGGATTTATTCTCCCAAATCCGAAACGCGATAGTCCCTGAAGTCTTTAGTGTGGGTTACACACAGCCGGTTGGCTTAGGCAGACCGGCAATTTTACAAGCCTGTTTGGCCGGGCCGTATGGGAACAGCTCATACATGTACTTGTTGTTGCCAACTTCCGGGCCCATGGATTTTTTGATCGCTTTGATCAAAACACGAACCGCAGGCGCGATCTGGTATTCTTCGTAATAGTCACGAAGGAAGTTCACCACAGCCCAGTGCTCTTCGCCCATTTCAACTTCTTCGGCGTCAGCGATTACGTCAGCCAGTTCTTTTGTCCATTCGGACAGGTTGGTGATGTAGCCTTCTTCGTCATGTTCAACGGAAGTGCCGTTTACGTCATATGCAGCCATTTTTTCGTTCCTTTAGTTAGAAGTTACCCCATGTATATGGAGCGATTTTCGTTAAATTA
>DFBP01000223.1:1667-3298 GCA_002366685.1 Rhodobacterales bacterium UBA3077
GACATAGCGTTGCCCGACATTGCGCCATAAACGCCATCCTCGATCATCAGAACGCTATCACCGGCTTTGGCATGGCCAAGGCAGGAGATCAGAGTCTGGTTCTGAAACGGGGATTTGTTAACTGTGTGTAAAGTCGCCATAATTTCCCCCTAGAAGCTCAAGACAACGTCTTGATCGGCCATAACATCGGCCATTTGAGCGCGTGAAACCACGATGATAGACGGCTTTTCTTCATAGTCGTCATCTTCGTCCTCATACTGGATGTCCTGTAGGTCATCCAAAGTAAGGCCACGCTCGTCGAGCGATTCCTGCTCCACGTAAAGCTTGGTCACTTCATAGTCACCGAGTGCGCGGAACGTTGGCGAGAAGTTTTTCAAGCCGGTCGCTTTGGTATCTTGCCCTTTTGTGAGCTGGAACACACCATCGTCAAGGAAGGCCATAGACACATCCTGATCAAACGCCGCGCCGATCAGCACCACTTCAAGTGATTCCTGGGCGTAAATCGTGCCGTAAGGCGCTTTGCGATTTACATAGAGGAATTTTTTTACATCTTCGCTCATCTTTTCCCCCTAGTCGCCAAATGTGATCGTGCGATCGGCCTGAATGCCCATCTCGATCAGCTGGCCAAGGCCCGAAATCCGGAATCCTTCAGCGATGTTATTTGCGTCTTTGCCTTGGCGGTCAGCCTCGTTCTGGTCGAGCAACCCGCGGCGCTGGGCCGCGGCGATACAAATCACCAGATCAAGTTCGTGTTCTTTTGCCAGAGCGGTCCATTGCTCCTGAATCTGGCGGTCGTCCTGCGGGGGGATCGACAGGCGTGTGCCCACGTTCACCCCGTCATGATAGAAAAACACGCGGCTTACCTCGTGGCCTTTGGCCAGCGCGGCTTTGACGAAGTTATAGGCCGAGTCAGACGCTTGGTGCGTATAGGGCCCTTCGCTTACGACGATTCCGAATTTCATTGTTACTCGCTCCTAGAAGTGGACGTGAGCCGAATGGTTCATTGTCTTGCGCGAACCGGTCCATGTGTCGATGTGGTGCTTGGTGAAAGCAAGCTCGGTCATTTCAAAGAAACGGTTCCAACCGATGCGTTCGATCCACTCGCCCATACGCTCCCAATGCTTCGCATCTTTTTTGTAGGCTTTTACGATCTTCAGAACGATCGCGTTTACCTCAGGCCAGTGCGGCGCGTTGTTTGGCAGGTTGGCTACAACCAGCTTGTGGAAAGTAGGTTTGGAACGTGCGTTCGAGTGCTTGCCGCCAACCCAGATCGCGATCTTGGTGCTATCGTCACCGTTGATCTGCATCGGTGGGCATGGTGGGTAACAAGCGCCACAGCACACACATTTTTTCTCGTCGATTTCAAGCGAAGGCTTGCCGTCAACCATCGCCGGGCGGATCGCCGCAACCGGGCAACGGGCCACAACAGCCGGGCGCTCACACACGTTGGCAACCAGATCGTGGTTGATCTTTGGTGGCTTGGTGTACTGAACGTTCACCGCGATATCGCCCTGGCCGCCACAGTTGATCTGGCAGCAAGAAGTCGTAATACGCACGCGGTTTGGCATTTTCTCGTCGATGAACTCGCTGTGCAGCATGTCCATCAGGCCTTTAACAACGCCGGAAGCGTC
>DFBP01000223.1:3349-7974 GCA_002366685.1 Rhodobacterales bacterium UBA3077
GGGAAGCCGTTGGCCGTCAGTTCGGCGATCAGTGGTTCAACTTTGGATTCGTCCGCTACCATATACTCGATGTTCGAGCGGGTGGTGAAGCGCACATAGCCGTCAGCGTAGTTGTCACCGATGTCGCAAAGCTTGCGGATGGTATAAACGTCCATCTGGCGCTGGGTACCGGCGCGGACGGTGAATAGCTCATCACCCGATTTGGATACGTGGCGCAGAACGCCGGGGCGCGAGCGGTCGTGGTAATCCCACTGGCCGTAGTTTTTAACGCTGAGCGGGTGCATGAACGGCTGTGGGTCTGGAACCCCAACCTCATCCGGCATCCGTGGTTTTGCTTTCATCTCATTCATGTCTTGTCTCCCTTTCCGCTGGATAAAATCCGCGCGGGTTCAATCTAATTAGGCAACAGAGCGCGGGGCCGTAGCCCCGCGGCTCGTTTTAGTCGCCAACAACCATGCCGGCTTCGGTCGCTTTACGCTCGAAGTACTTCGCCGATTCCTCGTCAAAGTCGTCGGTGCGCACGTAGCTTGAGGTCCGTGGGTGGTTCACCATGTTCGGATCCGCTGGAATATCCATGGCTTCAAGGAAAGCCGGAACGCCGATACGGTCGATACATTCGCCAATGCGCTCGTGCTCAAGAGCGTTGTCTGCGAAGAATTCCATAACTTCTTCTGCAAAATCTTCCAACTCTTCGAAATCCTCTTCAGTTTCGAGTTTGATGAAAGGTTTGATCATGGTGCCCATCAGGTCGCCCACTTTCAGCGAGCGCTTGCCGCCGATCATGATGGACGCGCCACGGTCGTCGCCCGGGCTCAGCGCCTTGGTCATCACGTTGATACAGTGCATGCAGCGAACGCATGATTTGTTATCAATTTCCAGCGTGTCATCATCATGGAGAGAGATTGCACGGGTCGGGCACATAGATACAACGGTATCAATTGTGTACTTCCGGCCTTTTTCAGCGATATGCTCTTTGACTTTCTCCTGGTTGATCTTGATGTCATCGCGCCAAGTGCCGATCACCGCAAAGTCTGCGCGGTGGATGGCGTTTACACAGTCATTACCACAGCCCGAGAATTTGAACTTGAACTTGTATGGCATGGATGGACGGTGCATTTCGTCCAGCAGGCGGTTGATGATGCCACGGTGGGCTTTCACGCCGTCAAAGCAAGACTGCTCGCAACGGGCATGGCCAACGCAGGACATCGCGGTCCGGAGTGCCGGGCCAGCGCCGCCAAGGTCAAAGCCGATTTCGTTCAGCTCGTCAAATGCGATCTGCGCGTTTTCAGAGGTACAACCCTGGAACATAATGTCACCGGACTGACCGTGGAAAGCGATAAGGCCGGAGCCGTGCTTTTCCCAGATGTCACAAAGTTGGCGCAACAGATCAGTGGTATAGTGGTTACCTGCCGGCGGCATAACCCGCAGCGTGTGGAATTCTTTTGATTCAGGGAACTGCTCCGAAACCTCGGAAAAGCGCGGGATGATACCGCCACCGTAACCAAGAACAGAAAGCGTACCGCCCTTCCAGAAGCCGCGCCGTTTCTCGTAAGAGTGGTTCAGCTGGCCCAGAAGGTCGTTCATCATAGGGGCGTATTGTGCGCCCTGTGTATCGCGCAGCCGTTTCAGGCCGGTCACAAAGCTGGGCCAAGGGCCGTCTTCGAGTTGGTCGAGCATGGGTGTAGGGTTTACACCGCCTTGATCACCATCATTTACGTTGTCGCCGTCTTTCATTGCAATTTCTCCCTTGCGCTAGCGTATCTATTACATCTGGCTTCACAGCTCTTGACCGGCTGCTTGCCCGCCCCACTTATAGCACAATCCTTAGTAATAAGGTTAACTATTGCAGTTCCTGAAAACCATTTGCATGTTCCTGTATCAAATCTATATATTTCAATAATGGAATGTAAAGCAAAAGATCAACCCATATTGGGCATACAAAGAAAAACCAAGGGATACACTTGCGCAAAGGCGAGTATATATAGAAAAAATGGACGATAGCATGGAAAATAAGGTCGATTTGTCGCAATCTATTGGAGCTTTTGACTTGAATAATCCAGAGGCCTATGCGGCGTGGCGCCGCAGCAAACTTGCGAGCTCACCGCGCGCGGGGGAGGTTCCAGTGCTGGGGGTTGTCAATCTGTCGCAGCCCACAGAATCCGAGAAAAATGCGATTTTAACACAAATATCCGAATCAAATTTCGCGATATATCAGGCGGAGAATTACAGTGATGATGAAGACGAAGTCGGAGCAGAATTGCGCGGCTTCACTGACGCTTTTGGCCTGCGTATCGCTGAAAGCCATCGCTCGGCCGGAAATAACGGTGTGGTCGCGCTAAAAGTCTCGCTCAACGAGCATCAGCGCGGCTTCATTCCTTATTCGCGCAAAGCGATCAACTGGCACACAGATGGCTATTACAATAGTGCGGACGATACGATCCGCAGCTTTGTTCTGCATTGTGTGCGCCAAGCCGATATCGGCGGGCAAAGCCAAGCCATAGACAACGAGATCGCCTACATCCGCTTGCGAGATGAAAGCCCCGAGGCGGTAGCGCTCCTGATGGACCCCGAAGCCATGACCATTCCCGAAAGCCCCGAGGCTGATGGCTCGGTGCGCCCGGTCAGCATTGGCCCTGTGTTTTTTGTGGAGCAAGGCAAGCTCATCATGCGCTACACCGCCCGAACCCGTTCGATCAGCTGGAAAAATGAAGCCACCCGCGAGGCTGGCGCTTTACTGCAAAAATTGCTGGAAGAAGAGCGCGACTATCTGCACACTCTTACTTTGCAGCCCGGTCAGGGTATACTGAACAACAACACGCTACATAACCGCACGGCGTTTGACCCGTCGGCTGAAACCGGGGCGAGCCAGCGCATGCTTTACCGCATCCGGTTTCACAACAGAATTATATAAGGGAGTCAAAAAATGGCTAAGTTAAGTGATCTGATTATCGGCCACCGCGAGGTGGAGAGCTTTGACGAACTCGAACGCCTGGTCGCCCATGCCGGCGAATCGGGGGAGATGTTTATGGAGTTTGATGTGAAGCCGGACTACAAAAACACGCCCAAAAAATGGGAGTGGAGACTGGAAGCGGCGTTCACGCGGGGGATCCACTATGGGGATTGAGGACATGACCCTGATCGGCAATTATGAGCTGCCTTACACGCGTAAGGCCAGCCTGCACGATCATGAATATGAAAGCGGTATGCACCTTTTGCGCCTGACCATCCGTGAAGGCCACCGGATCACGGCGGTTGATGTCGGCCCCGAACAGGCCAAAGCCATGGGGCAGGAAATGCTCGCATGGGCTACGAAGCAAGGCGAATAGATGGACCATCTCCCGATTTTTCTCGACGTCAAAGGCAAGAAGGTTCTTGTGGATGGCGGTAACACCGCTGCCGCGCGCCGCGTTGAGCGTGCGTTGAGCGCCGGTGCCCATGTGCATGTTTTCTGCCCGAATATGTCAGACGAATTCCGCACCCTGCGCGACCACCCGCTTGTCACCCACCACCTTCGAGCCCCCGGTCCGGAGGATTTTATCGATTGCGTAGTGGCTTACGGCGCTTCTGAAATCGAGGAGCGGGATAAAAAGCTTTATGACATGGCTAAAGAGGCCAAGGTTTTGGTTAACGTGGCTGATGTCACCAAATATTGTGATTTCATCACCCCGAGCATCGTCGACCGTTCTCCACTGGTCGTGGCCATTTCCTCAGGCGGCAACGCCCCCGTTATTGCCCGCATTCTACGCGCCCGAATTGAGGTCATGCTGCCCGCCGCCTATGGCCGGCTCGCCGCCTTTGTGGGCACTTTCCGCGACAAAGTGATGGCAAAGCTCACCTCCACCGAATCCCGCCGTCATTTCTGGGAAAACACAATCGAAGGCCAAGCGGGTGACCACTTCCTCGCCGGTGACGAAGAAAAAGCCGAAGCCCGCCTGCTGGAAGACCTGAATGCCGCCGCTACCGGTGCCGAAACCAACCAAATAGGCGAGGTTTTCCTTGTGGGTGCAGGCCCCGGAGACCCGGACCTGCTGACTTTTCGCGCGCTCCACATCATGCAACGCGCCGATGTAGTCCTGTTTGACCGTCTGGTCTCAGACGAAATAATGACCCTCGTGCGCCGTGACGCCGAGCGCGTTTATGTCGGAAAATCCCCGCAACAGCACACCATGGTGCAAGAGGATATCTCCGAACTGATGGTCGAACTGGCCAAGCAAGGCAAACGTGTGCTCCGCCTCAAAGGCGGCGATCCGTTCATCTTTGGCCGCGGCGGCGAAGAACTGGAGCTACTGGCCAAACACAACGTACCGTTTCAGGTCATCCCCGGCATCACCGCCGCCTCCGGCTGCGCGTCTTATGCCGGCATCCCGCTCACCCACCGTGACCACGCCCAATCCTGCGTGCTGATCACGGCCCATGGCCGCGATGGCGTACTGGACCTCGACTGGGACCGCCTCGTGCGCCCCGATCAAACCGTTGTGGTCTATATGGGCCTGAGCTCGGTTGGCACCTTGTCCGAACAGTTTATCAAGCGCGGTCTTGATAGTGGCACCCCCGCAGCCGTGGTTGATAACGGCACCCGCGCCAACCAACAGGTTGTAGCTGGCAATCTGGGCAACATCGCGAAA
>DFBP01000140.1:0-1054 GCA_002366685.1 Rhodobacterales bacterium UBA3077
AGCAAACGGTGGTTAAATTGCACCAGTGCCGGATTCTCGAAAAAATTGCTCCAGAGCGGCACATAAGCAAAACTCTCGGAAGGTAAAAATTCACCAGCCATATCCGGCCAAGTCGGAAAACTCCGCCCCGCATCGATGCCGGCCACTAATCCACCGAGCAAGACTTGTGCAAACAACAAAGCCATCAAAATGCTAGATAGCCTCATCAAGCTATGCTCCCGCCGCCGCCGCGCTTGTAATAGCTCGGCACTACTCATGCGCAGGTTCAGCACGTACCACGTAATCAACCCGAGAATAACGAAGGCCATGCCAAGATGCAGCGCGAGGCGATAACTGGCGACATCCACCATGCGACCGGTCAAGCCAGATGATACCATCCAATAGCCGAGCGCCCCCTGCAAGCCGCCTAGCGCGCCAAGGCCCACAAAGCGGCCTGTCCAACCCGTTGGAATTTCTTTGCGAACCCAGAACCAAATAAACCCGATCGCCCAAACCAGCCCGATGAGCCGGCCCAAAAAGCGGTGGCCCCATTCCCACCAGAAAATGCCCTTAAATTCCTCCAGTGTCATTGTGCTGTTTTGCAACAGAAACTCCGGTGTTGCCTGATATTTGGTAAACTCCTCAGCCCAGTCGGCTCCATTCAGCGGCGGAATCGCTCCGGTTACGGGTTTCCACTCAGTGATCGAAAGGCCACTATCGGTGAGGCGGGTCAGTCCGCCAACGGCGATCATGATAACCAGCAGCGCAAAAATCATACCCAGCCAGGCTGTTATAGCATTGCGTGGCACGCGTTTAGGTTTTTTAACAATCGGTGTGGCGTCCTGCTTTTCACCGACCTCTTCAAAAATATTGCGCTTCTCGGACATATTACTCTCCCTCACCGAGCCTACCGTGGCGGCGTTCGGCAATTGCCTTGATTACCCCGTGCAATGTTCGCACATCCGCATCTGTCAGCGGCAGGCGGCTGAACATATTGTTCAGGTTTTCGATCATAGAATTACGTTTGGCTTCGGGAAAGAAAAACCCGACATCGTCAAGCCTTTGCTCCAGATGG
>DFBP01000140.1:1124-1363 GCA_002366685.1 Rhodobacterales bacterium UBA3077
GCAAGCCGCCGCCATTCATAGGAAAGCAGCAAAACCGATTGAGCCAAATTGAGCGAGGCAAAGGCCGGATTAACCGGCACGGATATAAATGCATTGGCATGTACAATATCATCATTTGCCAGCCCTGCCCGCTCAGGGCCGAACAAAATGCCGACCTTTTGGCCACCATCGATTAACTGGCGTGCATGTTGCATTGCCCGTTCGGGTGTCATTACGACCTTGGTCAGGTCTCGTTTGCG
>DFBP01000140.1:1511-5412 GCA_002366685.1 Rhodobacterales bacterium UBA3077
GCGCCAATGTTTTCACCCATTTGTGGTTTAACCAGAATTATGGCGGGGGTTGGTCCCTGCCAGCCTTCATCTAGCCCGTGATCTGTGCCTGACATATTTTTATCCAAAAGTGCTTTGCCGCGTGATACGATGAAGCGGAACCAGATGCAAATGGAGAAACCGATGGCCTATGAGGAAGGACACGCCGAGATTATGCGTGAATTGCTCACGGATATTGACGGTATTAGTGAGCGCAAAATGTTTGGTGGGTTATGTTTTATGCAAAACGGCAACATGCTTTGCGGGGTCCATAAGGAAGGCGGTATGTTTAGGGTAGGCAAAGCGAACGAAGAGGCCGCACTAGAAGAGGCCGCACTAGAGGTTAATGGCGTTGATCCGCTCAGTTTTACGGGTAGAAAAATGGGCGGAATGGTGGATATTTCTGACAATACGTTTGCGGATGAGGAAGCGCTCCGGGCACTTTTGAAGCTGTCAAACAGCTTTGTGGGGCAGATGCCGCCGAAGTAATGCGTATACTATTGTATACTGCCCTTTCAATTTGCAGCGATATGGCGTAAAAGCATCCGAATCTTTCTAATTCAGGGGGCAGAAATGGCCAAAATTAAAGTCGAAAACCCGGTTGTCGAGCTAGATGGCGACGAGATGACCCGCATCATCTGGCAGTTTATCAAAGACAAGTTGATCCTGCCTTATCTTGATATTGACCTAAAATATTATGATCTAGGCATGGAAAGTCGCGACGAAACCGATGACCAGATCACCATCGACGCCGCCAACGCGATCAAAAAATACGGCGTGGGCGTGAAATGCGCCACGATTACGCCCGACGAGCAACGGGTTGAGGAATTTGGCCTCAAGAAAATGTGGAAATCTCCAAACGGTACGATCCGCAATATTTTGGGTGGGGTGGTTTTTCGTGCGCCTATTATCTGCCAAAATGTGCCACGCTTGGTGCCCGGCTGGACAGATCCGATTGTTATCGGTCGTCACGCCTTTGGCGATCAGTATAACGCGACAGATTTCCGCTTCCCCGGCCCGGGCAAGCTCAGCATGAAATTTGTGGGCGAAGACGGCACTGTGATCGAAGAAGAAGTGTATGACGCGCCCTCTTCCGGTGTTTTCATGGGCATGTATAACCGCGATGACAGCATCCGCGATTTCGCGCGGGCCTCCATGAACTATGGCCTCAAAATGGGGTGGCCGGTTTACCTTTCCACTAAAAACACCATTTTGAAAGCTTATGATGGTCGGTTTAAAGACCTGTTTCAGGAAATCTTTGACGAAGAATTTGCCGACAAATTCGCTGAAGCCGGTATCACATATGAACACCGCCTGATCGATGATATGGTCGCTTCGGCCATGAAGTGGTCTGGCAAATTTGTATGGGCCTGCAAAAACTATGACGGTGATGTGCAGTCGGATACGGTAGCGCAGGGCTTTGGCTCTCTGGGATTGATGACCTCGATTCTGATGACTCCAGACGGGCAAACGGTTGAGGCCGAAGCCGCGCATGGCACCGTAACCCGCCACTATCGCCAGCATCAGAAAGGCGAAGCCACTTCGACCAACTCGATTGCTTCCATTTATGCTTGGACCGGCGGCCTTAAGCACCGGGCCAAGCTTGATGAAAATACCGAGCTAATGAATTTTGCCGAAACGCTGGAAAAGGTGATCGTGGACACGGTTGAAGATGGCCACATGACAAAAGATCTCGCGCTTTTGGTTGGGCCAGACCAGAAATGGTTGACGACCGAAGGTTTCCTTGAAAAAATCGACTCAAACCTACAAATAGCTCTGGCATAATTTGCCACCTAGATATCTAGTTATGGGGCGCCAAATTCGGGCGCCCCTTTTTTATGGAGATTTCGGATGCCGATGCATTATGTCTATCTAACGATTGCCGTTATAACCGAAATTATCGGCACTCTTGCCCTTCAGGCCTCGTATCAATTTACGAAATTCTGGCCAACGGTCATTGTCGTTATTGCATATGCGGCAACATTTTATTTTATGTCGATCACGCTGAAATACATGCCGGTTTCGATTGTCTACGCTATCTGGTCTGGCCTTGGTATATTCTTTTTAGCACTCATCGGATGGTTCTGGCTCAAACAACCGCTCGACTTTGCCGCCATCGCCGGGCTTGCGCTGATTGTTGCGGGCGTTGTTGTCATTAACCTGTTTTCAAACAGCGCCACACATTGAGGCTTTGCGGCTTTCGCAAATCGGCCATTCAAATATTGGCAAATTGCGTCTTTCAACCAAGCCGCTAAATCGACGAATAACGCCCGCTATACACCTTCAACAAAGGTATATTCACGCTCTGCCGATGGTAGGCCGTGGCTAAGGGCTTCCTGATATTCAGGCGAATGATAGAAAGCTTTTGCAGTCTCCCAATCGGTAAACCGGATGATAACGTTGCGCGCCCGTCCGGCACCCTCCATGTGAAGGCACTCACCACCACGGGCCAGAAACTCCCCGCCATATTGGGCCACTGCCGGCCCTGCGATGGCGGCATATTTTGCGTATTCTTCCGCGTCGGTTACATCCACATGGACCATTGCATAAACTGCCATTTTCAAGCCTCCAAAAAGTTAACTACAGCAGCGATAGCGCCGTCTGCATTTTCCACACTGGCACCACCGGCCTGCGCCATATCGGGGCGACCACCGCCCCCCTTCCCACCAAGTTCACCAGCCGCAATCCGCACAATGTCTACGGCCGAAATGTCGAAACCGTCAACCCCAGCCGCAATGGCAGCTTTGCCACCGGTATCTGCGATCAAAAGGACAATACCTTTACCGAGCCGCGCTTTGTGTTCGTCAATCAGCCCACGTAAGTCTTTGCCCGAAACACCTTCAAGCTTTTGCGCGAGGAACGGCATTCCGTTGATTTGTTTCACACTAACTTCGGCCTGCCCGCTACCCGCCATCGCGACCTGTTTACGGACATTGGCAAGCTCGTTTTGCAGTTGTTTGCGCTCGTCCAACAGGGCTTTGATACGTTCCGGCAATTGCTCAGGCGTTGATTTCATCACGGATGAGGCCTTTGAAAGCGCTGTTTCGTTTTTGGCCACATAAGCCAATGCGCCCTCGCCCGTCAGAGCTTCGATGCGCCGCACGCCGCTGGCCGAGGCAGCTTCCGAGACCAGCTTGAACACACCGATCTCACCAAGGCGCGCCACATGCGTGCCGCCGCACAATTCAAGGGAATAGGTGTGACCATCTATCCCCTTTGAAGAATCCGGCAGTTCCCCCATGGAAACCACGCGCACTTCGTCTCCATATTTTTCGCCAAAGAGCGCCTGTGCACCCAAATCACGCGCTGCGTCGGGTGTCATGATCCGGGTTTCGACCGGGCTGTTTTGACGGATGTATTTATTTACTTCCTGCTCCACTCTGCTCAGTTCATCCTGGCTCACGGCTTTGGCGTGGCTAAAATCAAAGCGCAGGCGATTGGCCGCGTTGAGCGAACCGCGCTGCGCTACGTGGGTGCCAAGCACATTCCGGAGCGCTTCATTGAGCAGATGGGTTGCCGAGTGGTTGGCGCGAATGGCACGTCTGTTGGCGTGGTCAACCTTTAGCTCCGCAGGTTGCCCGACCTTGATTTCTCCCTCAATCACTTCGCCAATATGGGCGAAAACGCCCGCGTGTTTCCTGACATCGGTGATTTTAACCTTGCCGGTTTCGGTGATAATCACACCTTTGTCGCCAACCTGTCCCCCGGACTCGGCGTAAAATGGAGTTTGGTTCAGGGCGACAGATACTTTGCCATCTGCCGAGTCTTCGGACTTGCCATCCACAACAATCGCCACAATATTGCCCTCGGCTTCCTCTTCGATATAGCCGATAAACTCACTTGTGCCGTGGCTGTCTACCACATCAAACCATACGCTTTCATC
>DFBP01000191.1:0-3173 GCA_002366685.1 Rhodobacterales bacterium UBA3077
CTTGCGCAAACCGAAGCGTCAGACGACCGGGTCGCAGCGCTTTCCGATACAATCGTAGGCCTTGAAAACGGGCTGGCTTCCATGCGGCTCGCGCTACGGGCGTCGGTCGCCGTGGCTGAAGAAAAACGCGAGGCGCTGGGTCGGAACCATGCCGAACTCGGGCACTTGCTGGCAACGCTTGGCAAGTTGGAAAATACCCCGACCCAGCTTCTTGTTTTGCATCCCGACGGGGCCCTCGCTTCTGTCCGCGCCGGAATTGTGCTGGCCGCCCTGACACCGGAGCTGCGCGGCACGGCCCAAAACCTTCGTCAGGAACTCGACGCGATAAACGCGCTGAATGTGCTGCACGCGGATGCCTTGGCGAACCTCAAAACCGCGCTGCAAACTCTGCAACAAGCGCGGGGTGAGCTCACAGAGGCGATCCGGGAGGAACGCACACCGCCAGCAAACCCGACGGATTCCGTTCGCAACCTCGAACAACTCGTCCGCGCCAGTGACGACCTGAACGATTTTGCGCTACAGCTTGTGGCGCGCTTGCCCCAAGAGCGCCAACCCCTTGATTCCACGTTTGACTCGTTGCGAGGGCAGTTGCCATTGCCGGTGAACGGCACGCTCGCAAGGGGTTATAACATGGCCAACGGGGCAGGGGTTCGCCAACCCGGGATCGTGCTGTCAGCCCCTTCGCTTTCGCTGGTGCGGGCGCCGCAATCCGGCGTAGTGCGCTTTGCCGGTGACTTCATGGAATACGGGCAAGTTGTCATTCTGGAACCGGCCCCGCAGCAGTTGCAAATTTATGCCGGGTTCGGACAAGTTTACGTGAGCACGGCAGATGTGCTTGAATCTGGCGCTGCAATGGGGCTTTTAGGGGGGGAGATGCCGGATTCCGCCGAGTTTCTCGCGGAAAGCACCGGTGAAAATGACAAGGGCACCGAAAGCCTCTATATAGAGATTCGGGAAAATGGAATTCCGGTGAACCCGCACACGTGGTTCGCCGTAAACTAGACAGGATTGATTTCATGAAGAAATACTGGATGGCCGCCGCAGGTGGTATTATGGCAGGGCTGATTACCAGCACGCAATTTGCGTTGCCAACCATCGCGCAGGAGGCCGATCCGGCCTCCACCACCTATGAACAGCTTGACCTGTTTGGGGATATTTTCGAGCGCATCCGCGTGGCCTATGTGGATGAGGTGGACGATAAGGAACTGATCCGCGCGGCGATCAACGGCATGTTGATCTCGCTGGATCCGCATTCCAGTTATCTGCCGCCGCAAAGCTTTGAGGATATGCAGTTTGATACCCGCGGCGAGTTTGGCGGGCTTGGCATTGAAGTCACGCAGGAAGAGGGCTGGGTGAAAGTGGTTTCCCCTATGGATGGCACCCCCGCCGATGAGGCCGGTATTCAGGCGGGCGACTTTATTTCCCACGTGGACGGGGAGCCAACGCTGGGCCTCACGCTCAATGAAGCGGTGGATTTGATGCGCGGGCCGGTTGGCTCGGACATCACCCTCACGATCGTGCGCGATCTGGATCAGGAATCTTTTGAAGTTGTTATCACCCGGGCGATCATTAAACTGACAGCCGCCACCGTGCGCACCGAAGGCGATACCATCGTAGTGCGGGTGACCACGTTTAACGAGCAAAGCTACCCCAACATGGTTGAAGGGATCGAGCGCGAAGTTGAAGCCGCTGGTGGCATCGAAAATGTCGCCGGCTTTGTGCTTGACTTGCGCAACAACCCGGGCGGGTTGCTGAGCGAGGCGATCAGCATTTCAGATGCGTTCCTGAACGAGGGCGAAATCGTTTCCACCCGTGGCCGGAATGATCGTGATTCAAGCCGCTATAGCGCCAGTGAGGGGGATGTGACCGAAGGCAAGCCAATCGCGGTTCTGATCAATGGCGGCTCCGCTTCGGCGTCTGAAATTGTGGCTGGTGCGTTGCAAGATCATCGCCGCGCTGTGATTGTCGGGACCAAAAGCTTTGGCAAAGGCTCGGTGCAAACCATTATGCCAATGCAAACCAACGGCGCGATCCGCCTGACCACGGCGCGGTATTACACGCCATCAGGCCGCTCGATTCAGGCGCTGGGTGTGGAGCCGGATATCATCGTTGAATTTGTGCGCCCAGAGCCGGTTGACCCCGATGCCGAAGAGGCTCGTGCCCGCCGTTCCGAGGCTGATTTGCGCGGTGCGATCAGCAATGACTCGCTCACCGAGGACGAGCGCAAGCAGATCGAGGAAGAGCGGGCTGAAATGGAAGCCGCCGCCAAGCTCAAAGGGCAGGATAACCAGCTTGCCTATGCGATTGACCTGATCACAGGCATCAACGTGCTCGGCGGACAATAACAATCAGGGGGCTTCGGCCCCCTTTTTTTACAGGCGAAATTCAATGACAGATGACGCGTTTCTGGCGCTGCCCTACCGCCCCAATGCCGGGCTTGTGTTGCTCAACAAATCCGGTAAAATTTTTGCGGGTAAGCGGATAGACACTCCCGATGCCTGGCAAATGCCGCAAGGCGGGATCGACAAAGGCGAAAGCGCAGAGGCCGCAGCCCTGCGCGAACTCGCGGAAGAAACCGGTGTTGCCCCCGAGCTTGTCGAAGTTCTGGCCAAAACCGGTGATTGGTTGAAATATGACTTCCCGCCCGAGGTGGCGCTCAAGCTGTTCACCAATAAAAAAGGCAAAGCCAAATATCGTGGCCAGCAGCAGCGCTGGTATCTGATGCGGTTTCTGGGCGAAGACGATCAGGTCAACATCGAAACGGAAGAACCCGAGTTTTCAGAATGGCGCTGGATGCAGCCAGACACGCTGCTCACCCATATTGTGCCCTTCAAACGCGATATCTACCGCTCGGTTTTTGCCGAATTCAAAAACTGGCTTTAGCTGCCATCAAAGAAATTTTGTATGTCATTTACTTTGGTTTTTGATACCGGAATTTCTGCCCCGCTTCGGATGCGGAGATGAAATCGCTCGGCCTGTTTTTCTAGTGCGTGCATTTCGGAAAAGGCAACCCAATGCGAACGATGCACCTGCATACCCGTACCTTCAGGCACCATATCAATCGCATTTTTCATAGACATCCTGTGCAGGTGTTTCCCTTTTTTGGTGGTGATTTCTACATAGTGATCTTGCGCAGACATTGCGACCAAAGGGCCTCGAATATGCGCCGGAAG
>DFBP01000191.1:3298-4689 GCA_002366685.1 Rhodobacterales bacterium UBA3077
AGTATATAAGAGTAAAATAGCCCGAACTGGCTGGCAACGGCTGCCGTAAAAACAACAAGGAAAGCTACGGCGACGGGAAGCTTTATATTGTAGAGCAAATGGATGGGGTAAACAACAAAGGCAAAAACCGAAGAGACTGCCGCTGCCGACAATGCGGTTAAAATGAGGACCCAAAGGCCATAGATTCCACGTTCTATCGATGGGGCAATCAGTGACCCGCTCAATAAGACGATTACCGATATCGTCAATAGGATGAAAATCAGATCCAGAGAACTATAAATTATAAACACCAAATTGAGTGTTGCCCGCATTGCGTCTTTGGGGCGAAACCCGCCATCACGCACTGCATTACTAAACGACTGCTCAAGTTCATGAACAGATTTCTCATATTTTTTCGACCAGAATTCCTTGATTTTTGAAATTTGGATTTTTGGATTTTCAATCATAGAATTCAATATAAAGCCACATTATCTATCAATATTCAGTTGTTTGCGCATAATAGACAAAGTTACCCCACCTTGAAAGCAATTTTGTCATCAAAACACTTTTTTTGATCTTACCGCTAGTACCGAAAAACTAGTCTATTTCAGTCTCCTGCACGAACGGGAAAAATTCACCGCTGGACTCCACGCCAAGCCACATCTCACCCTTGAATTGTCTGGATACAGCCCTGTCTACCAATCGGTAGAAGCTTTTGCGGTCTATTCGGGCTTCGAGATTCGAACGTACCAAAACATAGGGGGCGGGCTCACCTTTTGGGTTGTGCTCGAGTCGCATCGGAAATTCGGTCCCCAGCGTGACTTGCTCGTCAACATTGGTTGTGAAGGTAATGACCGGTCCCTCGGCCACTTCAAAATCGACCGCGATGAAGGGCACATCCTCCACCTTGATCCCGACCTTTTCTACGGGGGTCACTAAAAAATAGTCATCCCCCTCCCGTTTCAGGATCGAGGAAAATAGTTTCACCAGCGGCTTCCGCCCAATCGGGGTGCCAAGGTAAAACCACGTGCCATCGCGCGCGATCCGCATATCGAGGTCACCACAAAACTCGGGGTTCCAGAGATGCACAGGCGCTGGCCCGCGCTTGGCAAAGCCTTGTGCCGCGCTGGCGAGGCTGTCAGCGCTGGGCTTCACGGAATTCTGATCGGATTTGCTCATGAAAAAGGCCTGAATCGGAGAAATAATGCCCATAGGATAGCAGCTTCGCTAGACGAATCCAGAGCGGGCGCTAAACTGGTGCAAATTATAGGGGAATTTATTATGTCTGACACCGCTTCCGTTGAGCAGATCAAAGACCTGACAGCCAAGCTGGCCGAAACCAAAGCGATGATTGCGCGGCGCGTTATTGGCCAAACCCAAGTGGTTGACCAAACCCTGATGACCGTACTCTG
>DFBP01000222.1:0-2387 GCA_002366685.1 Rhodobacterales bacterium UBA3077
TTTTCGATGTGTTCGATTGCGAGCAAGTGGCTGATTTCCTTGACCGCCGTATACATGATAAACGCACCACCAAACAGAAACACGATTACGGAAAAATTAAAACTGCCTTCGAGAACACCTGGCCAGTTGATGGTGAAAAACGGCGCTTGAAGGGCTTCGATGAGTTGCATCATCACAAACAAGAGGACCACACGCAGGGCGACCGCGATCAGAATGCCGTATTTGCGGACTTTGGCCTGATCTTCCAGCGGGGCGCGACGGGATTCGATGGAGATATAGAGCAGGTTGTCAAAGCCGAGCACGGCTTGCAGGAAAATAAGCACGCCAAGATTTGCGAGGTTTGCGAGGGTAAATAGATCAGCCATAATTTTCTCTTGATTGAAATGAAAGTTGCCGCGCAGAAAGCCATAAATTTGCGGCGAGCGCAAGTTCGCTAACGCGGGCGCATTTTTGCAACAAGTGGCAAAAATGGAGCTGCGGCGCTGTGGCCTCGGCTTCGCCTCGGCAGGGGCGCTGCCCCTCGCGCCAAATGGCGCTCCCCCCGGGATATTTGAACAATTTGGAAATTACTGGTTGCTGGAGGGAAGGATTTTGCCGGGATTCAAAATATTATTCGGGTCCATTGCGCGCTTGATACTGCGCATAACCGTGAGGGCCTCTCCGTGTTCTTCCTGCATGTATTTCATTTTGCCGACACCGACCCCGTGTTCGCCGGTAATTGTGCCGTCGAGTGAAATGGCCTGTCTGGCAAGTTGGTGCATGAAATCCTGGACACGGGCGAACTGGATTGCGTCATCAGGGTCAAAGCTTAAGGAGCAATGGAAGTTCCCATCTCCAACATGGCCAATGATTGTGGTTGTCAGCTCCAGCGCTTCGCTTTTTTCGACGGCAAAATCTATGGCTTCGGCGAGGCGGCTGATTGGCACACAGATATCTGTGGCTAGCGCACGCAGGGACGGGGACAGGGCTTTATGGGCATAAAACGCGTTGTGACGCATTTTCCAGAGCGCNNTGGTCCATTTGAAATCGTCACCGCCGAAATCGGCGGCAATTTCACCAAACTGCTCTGCCTGCTCGGCGACGGCGTTGGCAGAGCCATGAAATTCTATAAACAGGTGAGGGGCTTCAGGTAGGGTTGTGCCATCCATTTTATTAAAACCACGCACCATCATGGCGTCAATCAACTCGATACGCGCCATCGGGATGCCGGTCTGAATGGTCTGGATAACGGTGTTCACGGCGGCATCGATATCCGGGAAACGACAGGTTGCGGCTGAAATGGCCTCCGGCTGGCCTTGTAGACGCAAGGTGAGCTCTGTGATGATGCCAAGTGTGCCTTCGGAACCGACGATCAGTTTGGTGAGATCATAGCCCGCGGAAGATTTGCGGGCGCGGGTGCCGGTGCGAATGATGGTGCCGTCGGCCAGCACCACCTCCAGCGCCATGACATTTTCTTTCATTGTGCCATAGCGGACTGCCGTAGTGCCGGAAGCGCGTGTGGCGGCCATACCGCCAAGGCTGGCATTGGCGCCGGGATCAACCGGAAAGAAAAGCCCGGTGGCGCGGAGGTCTTGATTGAGCTGCTCACGGGTCACGCCGGGTTGCACCACGGCATCCATATCTTCGGCATTAACGGCCAGCACGGCGTTCATGCGGGACATATCAAGGCAGATGCCGCCCTGTATGGCGAGCTGGTGCCCCTCGAGCGAAGTGCCGGTGCCAAAAGCAATAACGGGGCAGGCATGGCTGGCGCAAATCTTGATAATTTCCGACACCTCGTTAGTGCTTTCGGGGAAGGCAACCGCATCGGGCGGGGTGACCGGATAATAGGCTTCGTTTTGGCCGTGTTGATCCAGAATGGCGTCCAACGTGGTGAGGCGGTCGCCCAACAACGTGCGTAGGTTGTCAATTGCGGTTTCAATCGTCATCGGCTTCTCCTATTCTAGGGGCAAACTATGCGTTGGTCTCGCGAAAGGAAAGCCAAGAATGAAGGATCCACAAGGGCATGATGGCCCATATGATGCGCCGGTCAGGCTTCCGGCACGCCAGGTTTTGCCGGAATGGATTGATTATAACGGCCATATGAACGTGGCTTATTACACAATGGCTTTCGATCAGGCGATTGACGCTTTTCTGGAGCAGGAGTTGGGCATGGGAGAAGCCCATGCCGGGCGTGAGAAGGTTGGACCTTATTCGCTCCAAAACCATGTAAGCTATTTTTCGGAACTGCTTGAGGGAGCCGGATTTCAGATCACCGTAATGCTCATTGACCATGACGATAAACGCATGCATTTGTGGATGGAAATGTTCAACGAAGCCGGGCAACTGGCGGCAGCCAGCGAAGGGATGCTGATGAATGTGGACCATGTTACCCGGCGCGCCACGCC
>DFBP01000222.1:2426-5338 GCA_002366685.1 Rhodobacterales bacterium UBA3077
CAGGTGTTAGCTGATTTCCGGCAATTTATTTCGCATCGTTTTCGCGGCGGAAAAGGCGAGATCAAGCTTGCTTGGCAGAGCCTGAAGCAGCAAGGGCCAAGCCAGCTCCAGTTCTGGGTTATCGCGCTCGTAATCGGGATTGCAGCCGGAATGGCGGCGCTCGGGTTTCGCGTGGGGATCACCACATTGCAGGAGTTTTTTTATGGCGCTTCCGATAAGGCGCTGCATTCAAGACTGGCCGAGTTGCACTGGACATCGGTGTTGGGGATACCGATTGCAGGCGGTTTGGCCGTTGGGATCATTTTGCACTTTTTTAGCAAAGTCGGCCGAGCGCAATCCCTGGCAGACGTTATTGAAGGTGCCGCGTTGCGCGAAGGGCGCGTAAGCAAACGCGAGGGGCTGGTGTCAACTTTGGTGTCACTGATTACGCTTTCAACCGGTGGTTCCACCGGCCGGGAAGGGCCGGTCGTGCATCTTGGCGCGGTGATTTCGACATATGTTTCCAAGCTAATACATGCGGATGGCATTACCGCGCGAGACCTGATGGGCTGCGCCGCTGCGGCTGCGGTGTCCGCCTCTTTTAACGCACCGATCGCAGGCACTTTATTTGCCCTGGAGGTGGTGCTTCGGCATTTTGCGGTTCATGCTTTTGCGCCGATCGTGATCGCTTCGGTGGTGGGAACCTTGGTGAGTCGCTGGCAAATGGGGAACGTGACCGAGTTTGTTTTGCCTGCAGCTGACCTCGGGTTTTATGCAGAGCTGCCTGCATTTTTGCTGCTCGGGTTGCTTTGCGGGTTCATCGCATTCGCGTTGATCCGGTCAATTTTTGTGGCCGTTGAACTGGGAGACTTCGTTCAAGGAGCCACAAAAATGCCAAACTGGATGCGGCCAGCGGTGACCGGCGCGCTGTTAGGCGGTATTGCGATCTGGTTTCCGCATATCATCGGGGTGGGCTACGAGACAACGTCACGCGTGCTTACCGGCCAAATCGGATTGTGGATGGTTATCGGATTTGTGATCGTTAAAATCGTAGCCGTTGCGATCACTATTTCCGGACGTATGGGCGGCGGGATTTTCTCGCCATCTCTAATGATTGGTGCCATGACTGGGCTGGCATTCGGTTACGTTGCGACAGCCATAGCCCCCGAGCTTTCGGGGTCTGAAACAAGATACGCACTGGCAGGAATGGGAGCTGTGGCCGCAGCCGTGCTCGGGGCACCGATTTCCACAACTTTGATCGTTTTTGAATTGACGGGCGACTGGCAGGCCGGAATAGCGGTAATGGTTTCGGTCTCGCTCGCGTCGGCGTTGAACTCAAGGCTGGTCGACCGCTCCTATTTCCTGACCCAGCTTAGCCGGCGCGGTGTTAACCTTGCAGAAGGGCCGCAAAGCTATTTGCTACGGACGATATCAACCGGAAGGTTGATGCGCGTGGCCGGCGCAGAAGACGGTGCCAGCGAAATGCGATGCTATGAATTGATGGAACAAGGCGTCAGCCTGCCCAGCGACGCGACTCTAGACCTCGCCTTTGCCATGTTTGATAACAGCAAAATTGACATCATCCCGATTTTGTCACAGGCCGAAACCGAAGAAAGCGATCCTGAATTGCTTGGCGCGCTGTTCTACGTGGATGCCCTTCGTGCCTACAACCGCGCCCTTGCCGAAGTTGCAAGAGAAGAGCATTCCTGATTTCTACTCTGTAAAATACTCTCCGGGGGTGAGCGCTTTGGCGCGAGGGGGCAGAAGGCCCCCTTGGCCGAGCGAAGCGAGGCGATAGCGCCGCAGCTGCATTTTTGAAGCTTGCTTCAAAAATGCCACGTAAAGATTTTTCGTCCCCGAATGAGAAGAGAAACCACTTGGGATCAAAGGTGTACTCCCGCCCGTCGGCGGCGGCGTTGCCATGGCAACGCACCCCCTCCCGTTGGGCGTGGCCTCGCTTCGCTCGGCAACACTGGCTTCGGAGAACACACAAAAAAAGAGCGGCACCGAGGCACCGCTCTTTCGAATTTGGAGTGAAAAACCTTAGTTTTTCGCGTAGAATTCCACCACAAGGTTTGGTTCCATCATGACCGGATATGGCACATCCGATAGTGTTGGTGTGCGGATAAATTCACAAGTTAGTTTGGCGTGGTCCACGTTCAGATACTCAGGGGTATCACGTTCGGCAGAGGCAATCGCTTCAAGCACAAGCCCCATCTGACGCGATTTTTCACGAATGGCAATCACGTCGCCTTCATTTACGCGGTAAGACGCGATGTTTACTTTTTTGCCATTCACGGTCACGTGACCGTGGTTCACAAACTGGCGCGCAGCAAAAACGGTAGGTACGAATTTGGCACGGTACACAACAGCATCGAGGCGACGCTCCAGAAGGCCGATCAGGTTTGCACCTGTATCCCCTTTGATCCGGTCAGCGTCGGCATAAATGCGGCGGAACTGTTTTTCGGTCACGTCGCCGTAATAGCCTTTAAGCTTCTGCTTGGCGCGCAACTGGGTGCCGAAGTCCGAAAGCTTTTGTTTACGGCCTTGGCCGTGCTGGCCCGGGCCATATTCGCGGCGGTTTACGGGAGATTTGGGGCGACCCCAAATGTTTTCGCCCATGCGGCGATCAATTTTATACTTGGCAGCTGTACGTTTAGTCACGAGCTGGGTCCTTTCAAATTTTGAAAGATGCTTTCCTTACCCGACCATTATTAGCCGGATGACAGGCGTCCCCTTACGAGGGCCACAAACACCAATAACCGATACCTCGCGGCATCGGATGGGCGGGTTATAATGTGCTGGGTGGCGGAGTCAATGCCTTAACGGTGCAGATAAACTGTCCGGCGGCCAAAAAAAATACCTCAGCCCTGTGCCAACCACAAGCTGCGCAGCAATCATATGGGTGATATCAAGAATCACCATACGCCATG
>DFBP01000152.1:0-4106 GCA_002366685.1 Rhodobacterales bacterium UBA3077
GCGCTATAATCTGATTCCAGCGGGCTGCCGGGTCGGCCACGATGTAAACCACGTCGTCCGGTTGCAGAACAAACTTGGTGGCAAGCACAAAGGCCAAGGGTGTTGTGGCATCAAGCTGAAAAACGTCGGTGTTTTGCTGCCTGTTGCGGAAAACGAAAATGCCTTTAGCGTCTGCGCTTGTTTCGTCAAGGCCACCGCGGCTGGTGAGCGCTTCAGTGAGGCTGATACCGTCAAATCCGAGTTCAACAACACCGGGTTCAACGATCTGGCCGAGCACAAATGCCTGCCGCGACTCTGCGGTTGGTACATTTACAATATCCCCCCCGCGCAAAATAGGATTGCTGCCCGCGCGCCCGGTGTCGAGAAAATCTGCCATATTAACGTAGTTGTTTGTACCGTGCCGCCGAATGGCCACCTGACGATCGTCCGCTTGCTCGGATAACCCGCCAGCTCCATTGATTGCTTCCAGCAATGTCAGCGGAATGTTTGTAATCGGCAGCGATTTAGGAGCCGCAACCGCACCGGTGACCACAACTTTTTGCGCGTTGAACGCTGCAATTTTCACCTCGACCTGCGGCTCGGGAATAAACTCTGCCAATCGTTCGGTGAGTTCGCGCTGCACATCGCCAACCAAGCGTCCGGATACGTGGATTTGGTCAATATAAGGGTAAAAAATATCACCATTCTCGTTGACAGTACTGCCGGATTCCAGCTGGCTGCGTTCCGGCCCTGCCGGAAGCGTAAGTTCAGGATGGTCCCAAACTGTGATACTTAAAACATCTCCTACACCGATATTATATTGCCAGCTAGACCGCGCCTCCGGCAGGTTTGAAGCCGGGCGCACTCGCTCCTGCGCGCCCTGATACTGGCTAATATTGGCCGCCGAAAGTTGGATGACGTTCACATTTTCAGGCAGGTTATCCGAGCGTGCTTCAGCGCTAACCGGAAAGCTCGTCCGTGATTCGGGCGCGCATCCGGTTAAAGCCGGTAATAACGCTATAAATAGGAAGAGGATCTTCGATAGGTGTTTAAATAGAATCACTTTGCATCCAATGCGTGTGCATTTAGGCCGTAATTATCATGCCAAGTCCGAGCGATAACGCCGACTTTATTCAGTAAACTTGTTCTGGGCGGTCACCACAGCACCAAATTGCCGTGTACGGGAATGAAAGTTTTCCAAAGTGCTTTCAAAGACTTCACGTGTGAAATCAGGCCATGATTCCTCTACAAAAGCAAATTCGGAATAGGCGCATTGCCAGGTCATAAAATTGGACAACCTCATTTCGCCCGCCGTTCGGATAATGAGATCCGGGTCGTCCTGGCCATTTGTGTCGAGATGCTCTGCAATGCAGGTTTCATTTATATCCGATATATCAAGTTCACCTAACTCGACTTTCCGGGCTATAGCGCGCGTCGCGCGAACAAGCTCGTCACGCCCACCGTAATTTATAGCGACATTCAGCTTTAAGCCGGTGTTGTTTTTGGTAAGATTGCCAAGTGTTTGCATCATTCCCAAAATGTCTGGCGAAAGCGGGGTCGGGTCCCCCAAAAACCGAACGCGCACATTTTTTTCATGCAATTCAACAAGGTTGTTGGATAGATACCCGCGAAATAGCTTCATCAATCCTTCGACTTCATGCGCGGCGCGTTTCCAGTTTTCGGTTGAAAATGCATAGAGTGTCAGAGTTTCGACGCCCAACTCAGGGCAGCTTTTGACAATCTTCTTTACCTGTGCAGCCCCGCGCTTGTGTCCGATCAGCCGTGCGAGTCCGCGTCTGGTGGCCCAGCGTCCGTTACCGTCCATGATAATACCAACATGCATTAGATATTCCTCAATCCATTCCGCGATAACTGATCTGCCATTTACGTTTTTGCCAAACTAACTGGTGGAGCAACACTCTGTATAGAGAGTAATACGCCATCAAATAGTTAACAAACACTTTCAAACTTATTCTTATTTTTAGAAACTTTGAAGATACGGCTTTTGGTAGCTTTGGCATTGTTGAAATCCAGGTTAAATCACCTGATTTCTATGCATGTGGCAATATGGTATTTTCAAACTGCTGTCACACAGGTTAAACCCGAGTAGAATCATCAAGTATGAATTGGGATAAAAAATGACCGTAACAAAAGATCAGGTGTTGGCCGCCTTAAGTAAAATTGACGATCCCGTAAGCGGGAAAGATATCGTGGCTGCAGATATCGCGCGCGCAATCACTATAGACGGCGATACGGTTCGCTTCGTGCTTGAAGTGGAAGCTTCGCGCGGTGTTGCAATGGAACCTGTGCGTTTGGAGGCCGTTGAAGCGGTGCAAGCCATCAAAGGTGTTGGCAAGGTTTCTGCGTTGGTTACGGCCCATTCTGAGAAAGCGCCACCTGATCTTGGTACCGGTGCCGCAAAACCCGCGCCTCAGGGGCCGCAAAGCATTCCCGGCATTCGCCATATTGTTGCGGTAGCGTCGGGCAAAGGCGGCGTTGGGAAATCAACTGTTTCAACCAATTTGGCGGTTGCCATGGCGGGTATGGGGCTAAAGGTTGGCCTGCTGGACGCCGATATCTACGGCCCCTCGCAGCCGCGGATGATGGGTATTAGTGCCCGCCCCAAAGCCGTCGGAGACCGCGGCATGGCTCCGGTTGAGCGGCACGGTGTTAAGCTTATGTCCATGGGGCTAATGATGCGCGAAGATGAAGCGGTCGTTTGGCGCGGGCCTATGCTGATGGGGGCATTGCAGCAAATGCTAAATCAGGTAGCGTGGGGCGCACTTGATGTTCTGATTATCGATCTGCCGCCCGGCACAGGCGATGTGCAGCTGACGCTATCCCAAAAAACCAAAGTAACCGGCGCAGTTGTCGTTTCAACCCCGCAGGATATTGCCTTGCTGGATGCGCGCAAAGCCTTGGATATGTTCAGGAAAACCGGCGTGCCAGTGCTTGGTATTATCGAAAACATGTCGACCCATATTTGTTCCGAATGCGGGCATGAAGAGCATATTTTTGGTCATGGCGGCGCGGGCTTTGAAGCAAAAAAACTTCAGGTTCCGCTTTTGGGAGAAGTGCCGCTGGATATCAAAATCCGCCTTGCCGGGGATGAAGGTGAGCCCATCGTTGTTGCAGAACCAGATAGCCCACAGGCCAAAGCGTTCAAAGATATCGCATCGAATTTGCTGAAGGTTAAAGCGCTAGCGCTTTAGCCCTTTGGTGAACAGATCAATCAGATAGGTCTTGGCGGTATCGAAGCGGTCGTCATAACCAGTGTCCATCATCGAGCGGATTTGGGTGTCAAAGTCGGCATAATGCTGTGTGGTTGCCCAGATCGAAAATATGAGATGATGCGGATCAACTTCCGCAATTTCACCACGGTCAATCCAGCTTTGAATGAGCTTGGTCTTTTCATCAAATAGCTCTTTTAGGCGTCCGTTCAGGGCATTTTTGCTGCGCGGTGCCTCTTGGATGATCTCATTGGCGAACAACCGGCTTTCGCGCGGGTATTCTCTGGCCAATTCAAGCTTACGTTCGATATATGCACAAATTTCGGAAATTGGATCGCCATTATGTTCGATATGTGCAAGAGGTTCCAGCCATTTTTCCATTAACCCAGACAATAGTTCCGCATGAAGTGCCTCTTTTGACGCAAAATAGTAGAGCAAATTGGGTTTTGAGAGCTGCGCTTGCTCGGCAATCTGATCAAGCGTGGCCCCTCTAAATCCTCGGCTGGAAAAAACCTCCAATGCGGCATCCAAAATCACCGATGTTTTTTCGCGCTGGATACGGGTCGGTTTCTGGGTGGTTTTTGCTCGGGCCTGACTGCTCGAAGCTTTTGTATTCATTTTGGTCACGTTATCGGGCTCTTTGCTCTAATTTGCATAAACTGGAAATCGGATATCTAAAGTTTATTGCACAGGCTAACATCGGGCAAGGTCGGATTTCTATGGTTGAATTTCCAATGATTGTAGATGCTCAGCGAAATCCCGGGCGTCAATGCTTGCCGCTTTAACCAGCCAGTCAAAGTGGTTGGTCATCGCCTGAACTCGCGCCGAATCCCGAAATACAATGTAATGCCGCCCTAGGTAAATCGCCCCCATGAGCGGTCCAAAAACGGTCATGGG
>DFBP01000152.1:4166-7606 GCA_002366685.1 Rhodobacterales bacterium UBA3077
ACGTCGAACCGAGGCGGGCAGGCCTTCATAGTATCCGGTCCCGGCCGCGAAATTTGTAAATTCGTAAAGCGGGAGCGCAATCTCGTAATCGCTCCGCTGAGCCCGCATCCAGTTGAGCCGGTCTTCCATGGCACCGATGGCTTGATCAGGCGTTTTGCCAAGATGCGCCTGGTATTCCCAGCGTAATAGCTCCGGTGTTTTCAAAAAGTCCGGCAAAGTGGCTGGAACATGCCGGATTTTGTATCCCGCAGCCTCACGGTGCCATTCGACAAGTTGCTCATCCACCGAGGAGCGCTCCGCCTCCGGCATGTTGGCGACGATGTCCAGCAGATCGTTTGCGCGTTCGGGACGCTGGCTCAAGCTCAGCAACCAGTCTGCACTCACACCCAGCGCCTGCGCGCTCTCAGCGATAACTTGGGCGTTTGGCAATCGGGTCGTGCCAGGTGATAATAGTTGAGAAACCGTCGAGCGATCCACGCCAATTTCACCTGCCAGCGTGCTCTTATTATAGCCAGCCCGGTTCATGGCATCTTGTAGACGTTGCCTAAAGGTTTCAGCGCGCTCGAATTTGTTGATAATAGTCACCATCGATGGATAAAGTATATAAAAGGGATATGTGGTTTACTATTTGCATAATTTACCCCGGTCAAGCCTCGTGCCAGTAAGGAAGCCTATTCAAGCAATTCGGGAAAATTATGGAAACGGCAAAACGCACCTTGGTGAAAGCACTCATCTGGCAGTTCACCGGCATAATCACGATGGGTGTGGTTGGTTTTTTTATAACTGGGTCCGCGACATTGGGCTGGACACTGGCTCTGGCCAACACCGGAGTCGGCCTGATGACTTATATCCTTTATGAGAGAATATGGGCGCGAATTTACTGGGAGCGGCGCTAGCTGAAACAAAAAAGGCGCAGCCAAAGCCGCGCCAATTTCAAGATTATGAGAGCTGTGCCGTTAATTAAAGGCCGAGCATTTCACGCAGGGCTTCCAGCGCTTCGCCTTCAGGAACGCCTTTGTTGGCGGCTGCTTCAAGAAGCTCTGTCTCGATCTCTTCCTGTTCCGTGGCCGCAGCAGCGGCAACTTCGTAAGCACTGAGCGCCCCCTCATATGCGAGGGCTTCAGCTAGTTCTGCTTCCAGTAATGTCAAATCAGTACCAGGAACGGCAGCTGCGATTTCGGCCTCGATTTCAGCAGGGGTACGGGTTGGCACAGCAAGAAGGTTTAGGGCTGCCAATTCTGCCTCTGCTAAAGCGCTTAGTTCATTTGTGAGCAGGGCTGCATCGCGATAAGCCGCAATTTTTCCAACGCGGGAGTTGGGAGAGGCGTTGGCAAAAGCGTTTTCGTTGGCATGCGCCGCGTTTAGCGCTCCAAGTGCGCTAGCAATCGCCCCATGGCCGTTGTTGCCATTCCCGTTATTGCCTGCGTTCCCGTTCCCGTTGTTGCCACCGTTCCCGTTCCCGTTGTTCCCGTTTCCGTTGTTGCCACCGTTCCCGTTCCCGTTGCCATTATTTCCATTGCCGTTTCCGGCGTAGGCCGAGTCGGCGGAAAAAGTGAGCGCGGTTATGGACGCGGTTGAAATTGCGCCAAAAGCCAGAGCAATAGCAGTCGTTGTGGACAGAATTTTATTGAGCATAGCGCCCTCGTTTGTTTTGTTTTCAGGTTTGGGTACACAATATACGCTAAGATTAGTGAGCGCGTAACAATAGTTATCAGGCTATAATGCTAACAAAAGTAAGGGATTTCCTCAAGAAAATAATATGAGCGGTAGCGGTTTAGCGCCCAAAATACATAATGTTTTTGCTTTGTCTTTTTCGCTAAATCGTCAGGGTTTTAGTCCGATTCCCCTTAAAATAACGCCCGTAACGCTATCCGTCGCATTTTCCCACTGGCTGTCAGATAGAGGATTGCCGCTATTCAAGGTCACGATTTGATGTTGAAAATCGGCATAGTGTTGGGTTGTCGCCCAGATCATATAAAGCAGGTGTCGTGGATCTACCGTGTCAATTTTCTCCTCGGCTATCCAGCGGTTTATTACCTTGATTCGCGTGTCGGTCCACTCGTTGAGTGTCGTTTGCAGATAGTCCTGAATGATCGGCGCGCCTTGAATCACCTCGTTGGCCCAGACCTTTGAGCCACAGGGATGGGCGCGACTAATCTCCATTTTTTTGCGGATATAGCGGCTCAAGGCCTCTTCGGGCGTCGCCGAGGTATCAAAGCTGTCTGCCGCTTCCAGCCAGATGGTAAATATCCGCTCGATAACCTCGCGATAAAGCGCCAGTTTGGTGGGAAAATAGTAATGCAGGTTGGCTTTCGGTAGCCCGGCCGCATCGGCAATTGCCTGCATGGTGGCACCTTTGAAGCCAAATTCCGCAAAAATTTTCTCCGCATGGTGGAGAATGACCGCGAGATTCTCCTCTCGGGTTGCGTTGCGGGGTTTTCTTGCGGCTTCCAATCGAGGCTCCAAACAAATTCTTGACTACTTGGTCAGCTATGCTAGCCTCATCCTGACCATTTGGTCAAAGGAATTATTTTCGGAGGTTCGGCCATGGTTGCCCCTAATGATCTGAGCGCATTCTGGATGCCGTTCACCGCCAATCGCCAGTTTAAGAAAAACCCGCGCATGTTCGTGGCGGCGGATGGTATGTATTATACCACCGCCGATGGCCGCAAAGTGCTGGATGGCACGGCGGGCTTGTGGTGTTGCAATGCAGGGCATAACCAGCCACGTATTGTTGAGGCGATTTCGAAACAAGCCGGCGAGCTGGATTACGCCCCCGCTTTCCAGATGGGCCACCCCAAGGCTTTTGAATTGGCCAACCGGCTGGTGGATATGGCGCCCGACGGCATGGACCATGTGTTTTACACTAATTCGGGCTCGGAGTCGGTTGAAACTGCGCTGAAGATCGCGATTGCCTACCATCGCGCGCGGGGCGAGGGTACGCGGACTCGGCTTATTGGCCGCGAGCGTGGCTATCATGGTGTAAACTTCGGGGGCATTTCTGTGGGGGGCATTGGCCCCAACCGCAAAACTTTTGGCAACCTGCTGGCGGGGGTCGACCACATGCCCCACACCCACATTCCTGAAAATGCCTTTACCCGCGGCCAGCCCGAACACGGGGCGGAGATCGCTGACGAGCTTGAAAAGATCGTCGCGCTCGGAGATGCCAGCAACATTGCCGCCGTGATAATCGAGCCGATGGCTGGTTCAACAGGGGTGCTTCTGCCACCCAAAGGCTACCTTGAGCGCATCCGCGCCATCACCAAAAAGCATGGCATTTTGCTTATCTTTGACGAGGTCATCACCGGCTTTGGCCGCCTTGGCTCCAGCTTCGGGGCTACGCATTATGGGGTAACGCCCGATATGATGACCACCGCCAAAGGCCTCACCAACGGGGTGATCCCGATGGGCGCGGTGCTGGCGAGCGCGGAAATTCATGA
>DFBP01000235.1:0-472 GCA_002366685.1 Rhodobacterales bacterium UBA3077
TGGCGGTGAGGGAACGCGGTATTCTGGCGGAATTCGCACTTGCTGCCGGGCTATTTGTTGCGATGCTTATCATTCAAAATTTCTTTTTGTGGCTGAGTTTTTCACAATCTCTTGAATTTACCAGCATGGTTCAATTTGCGATGTTAACTCTGCTTTGCTACCCTGCTATGGTCGCCTTCCTGAACTATATTGTGAGAGTGCGAAAGCCAGATCATTCAAATCGCCCGGACAGGCTCGGAAAAATCAAATGATCCAACCGTCAAAAACCTCACGCGAGAAAAACCGCCGAATTACTCGGCGGGCTTTGGTTCTCGGTGGTATGCAAGCTGCGGTTATTGGGGGCCTAAGCTGGCGTATGCGGCATTTGCAGGTTTCTCAAAGCAGCGAATTTCGGCTTTTGGCGGAAGAAAATCGTATCCGTGATCGGCTCATTCAACCAGAACGCGGGTTGATATTTGACCGGAACGGGCAG
>DFBP01000235.1:650-2619 GCA_002366685.1 Rhodobacterales bacterium UBA3077
ACCGAAGTTGGCCTTAACCGGCATTACCCGATGGGCGAGGATTATTCGCATGCCATCGGATATGTCGGCCCTGTGAGTGAAGCGGACCTCGCCCGATTTGAAGACCCGGATCCAGTTTTACAAATCCCCGGTTACCAAATTGGTAAAACCGGTCTTGAGCGACAAAAGGACAATCTTTTACGCGGGGTCGCCGGAACCAAGCGGGTGGAGATCAATGCCGTGGGCCGCGTTATGCGCGAACTGGGCCGCAATGACGGGCTGAAAGGCGCTGATCTACAGCTGACTTTGGACAATGACCTGCAACACTATGCGCAACACCGGCTAAAAGGGGAAAGCGCGGCGGCCGTGGTTATGGATGTTCATTCCGGTGATATCAGGGCACTGGCTTCCACCCCGGGCTTTGACCCCAACCAGTTTATTTTCGGAATTTCGACGACTTACTGGAATAGTCTGATCGAAAACGAGTATCGGCCGCTAGCAGACAAAACCATTTCTGGCGCGTACCCCCCCGGTTCAACCGTGAAAATGGTTACGGCTTTGGCCGCGCTGGAGGCGGGGCTGGTTGACCCCGAGGAAGAGATTTATTGCAAAGGATATACCGAGGTTGGCAACCGCCGTTTCCACTGCTGGAAACGCGGCGGGCATGGCAAAATGAACCTCTCAGACAGCCTCAAACACTCTTGTGACGTATATTATTACGAAATTTCACAAAGGGTGGGAATCGAGAAAATTTCAGAAATGGCGCGGCGCATGGGATTTGGCACAAAGCCCGCCCTGCCTCTGCCATCTATAACATCGGGCCTTGCCCCTGATAAACAATGGAAATTTGATCGCTATAATGAAGAATGGCGCATTGGAGACACGCTGAATGCAGCCATTGGACAAGGCTTTGTGCTGGCATCCCCTATGCAGCTCGCGGTCATGACGGCACGGTTAGCCTCTGGCACAGCAGTTGAACCAAGGTTAATCCAACGGGTGAACGGCGTAGCGGAACCAGTTGAACGAGCACCCTCCATGGGATTGAACCCACGTCATCTTGACCTAGTAAAACTCGGGATGTTCAAGGTTGCAAACGAAAACCGAGGCACCGCTTATAAAGCGCGAATTGACGATCGAGCCATGGCGATGGCCGGGAAAACCGGAACAGCGCAGGTGCGCGGGATCTCGGCTGAAGAGCGCGAAGCTGATTTGGAAAATGATGAAATTCCTTGGAAGTTTCGTGACCATGCCCTCTATGTCGGGTTCGCGCCATATGATAACCCACGCTACGCGATTTCGGTAGTTATCGAACACGGCGGAGCTGGCTCGACAGCTGCGGCCCCTGTAGCGCGAGATATTATGCTGCGCGCACTCTATGGCGCAATGCCACCGCTTTCGGCCTACCCGCGCAACTTGTGGCCGGAAATTCGAGAGCAACAGGCAGAAGAGCCTGAATCGAACCCGGGCAACACCTCTTCCGGCAGTGATCGCGCATGAGCTTTTTTGACCCCACCCTTGAATTGGCACCTCGTGGCCTGCGCAAAATATTCTACGTGAACTGGCCGCTCGTGCTTTTAATCGTTGCTGTTTCCAGTTTCGGTTTTTTGATGCTCTACTCGGTCGCTGGCGGCTCGTTAGACCCATGGGCTCGCGCCCAAATGATGCGCTTTGCTGCTGGCTTTATCATCATGTTTATCATCGCCTTTGTACCTATCAGGTTTTGGCGACAATTATCACCGGTTATCTATCTGGGTGGTTTAGGGCTGTTGATCATCGTGCTCCTTTTTGGCCATGTCGGCATGGGTGCACAGCGTTGGATAAACCTAGGCTTCATCCAGTTGCAGCCTTCCGAGGTTATGAAAATTGCCCTCGTCATGGTGCTTGCGCTTTATTACGACTGGCTGCCAGCCGAAAAAGTATCAAGGCCCGCATTCGTTCTGATACCCCTCATAATGATCGGCGTACCGGCCATGATGGTCGTTGTGCAGCC
>DFBP01000235.1:2652-11347 GCA_002366685.1 Rhodobacterales bacterium UBA3077
GCGGGAGTCAGCTACTGGTATTTTATAGGTGCAGCCAGCTTTGGTGTGGGCACTATCACCTCGGTATTTTTGTCCCGAGGAACGGGATGGCAACTGTTGAAAGATTACCAATACCGCCGGATTGATACTTTCCTCAACCCGTCATTAGACCCTCTGGGATCAGGGTATCACATTACACAATCAAAGATTGCTCTTGGATCCGGAGGTGTTTCCGGCCGCGGGTTTATGCAGGGAACCCAGTCACGGCTAAATTTCCTACCAGAGAAACAAACCGATTTCATCTTCACGACTCTCGCGGAAGAGTTTGGCTACATCGGGAGCACATTTTTATTGATCCTCTATGCGCTCATTATGATTTTTTCGATATCAGCAGCCATTAGGAACAAAAACCGCTTTGGGGCATTGCTCATCGGAGGCGTTGCCGCCACCTTTTTCTTTTACTTCGCTCTTAATATGGCAATGGTGATGGGATTGGCACCGGTCGTCGGTGTTCCGCTACCTTTGGTTTCCTATGGCGGGTCAGCCATGCTGGTCATATTAGGCGGATTCGGCCTCATTCAATCAGCCCACATCCACCGACCAAGATAAGGTAACCTCATGATTACAATTCAATTTGCTGGTGCCGAGAAGGACTGGAAAACCTATCAAAGCCTGATCCCCGAAGCCCTGGCCTCAAAGAATATCGAAACGGTATTTCAGCGGGATGTCGCTCCGGAGAATGTTGACTATATCGTCTATTCCCCGTCCGGGCCGGTGCAAGATTTTTCAGCTTATACAAAGCTAAAAGCTGTTTTAAGCCTATGGGCAGGCGTTGAGCGGGTGGTTGGCAATCAAACCCTAAAAGCTCCGCTATGCAGGATGGTAGATGGCGGATTACGGGAAGGTATGGCTGAATGGGTTACCGGACATGTGTTGCGTTATCATCTGGGAATGGATGCACATATTGTTAATCCAAACCACCGCTGGCAGGCCGGTACAGCCCCGCCGCTGGCTTCCGAGCGTCGTATCGGCATTCTGGGCCTTGGCGAACTCGGCCAAGCTTGTGCCCGGTCTCTAAACTGTGTTGGCTTTGATGTAGCCGGTTGGTCGAGGACTCATAAGAATGTAGAGAATGTGAGCTGCTTTTCAGGGCAAGACGGGTTGGAGGCTATTTTGAGGCGCTCCGAAATCCTTGTATTGCTTTTGCCACAAACCGTAGAAACGACCGGCATTATCAACACCCAAGCGTTAAGCCTCATGCCAAAAGGCGCACGCATTCTCAACCCGGGGCGAGGCCCGTTGATCGACGATGACGCGCTGTTGGAGGCCTTGGAAACCGGGCACATAGCCCATGCAACACTCGACGTTTTCGCCAAAGAGCCGCTGCCGGAAGACCACCCCTATTGGCGCAACAGCAACGTCACGGTTACCCCGCATATTGCGTCGGAAACCCGCCCGTACACCGCCGCAAAAGTAATTGCAGAAAACATTGCGCGCGGAGAATCCGGTAAGCCGTTCTTGTTTGAAGTTGATCGAACTGCCGGATATTGACCGGCAGCCCCCTATTGTTTTTGCAAGCGAAAGAGTGAAGTCAGATCAACTATCTTCCATCGCTTCCAACTCGTCGATCATGCCGGAGATCATCGCCAAGCCTTTATCCCAGAATTTAGGGTCAGACGCATCCAATCCAAACGGAGCCAGTAGTTCCGAGTGGTGTTTAGAGCCGCCCGCTTTTAGCATTTCGATATATTTCTCCTGAAACCCTTCGTCACCTTCCTCATAGACGGCGTAGAGCGCATTCACGAGACCGTCGCCGAAGGCGTAGGCATAGACATAAAACGGCGAATGGATGAAGTGGGGAATATAGCTCCAGAAGCTTTCATATCCTTCCATGAAATTAAAGCCGTCACCCAAGCTTTCGTGCTGAACTTGCATCCAGATATCGTTGATCTGATCGGGTGTTAACTCACCCTCACCACGTGCCGCATGCAAGCGACACTCAAAATCGTAAAACGCGATCTGCCTAACAACGGTGTTGATCATGTCCTCAACTTTTCCGGCCAGCAGACGCTTTCGGTTCGCTTGATCCGGGGCTTCGGCTAGCAGTTTTCGGAAGGTCAGCATCTCGCCAAAAACGGAAGCCGTTTCAGCAAGGGTTAGCGGGGTATCTGCCAGCAACTCGCCTTGATCAGAGGCAAGGAACTGGTGCACGCCATGGCCCAGTTCATGCGCCAGTGTCATGACATCTCTCTGCTTGCCGAGATAATTGACGAGGATATAGGGGTGAACATCTGTCACCGTCGGGTGGGCAAATGCGCCGGGGGCTTTGCCGGGCTTAACGCCGGCATCAATCCAGTCGCTATCAAAAAATGGCGCGATAATCATCGCAAGGCGTTCGTCAAAACTGGCATAGGCGTCAATCACCACATCACGGGCTTCGTCCCAGCTGACTAACTTGTCGTCTTCATCCGGCAGTGGCGCATTGCGATCCCACATTTCGAGCTTTTCCAAGCCCAACCATTTGGCTTTAAGTGCGTAATACCGGTGAGAAAGCTTTGGGTAAGCGGCAACCACCGCATCCCTTAGAGCCTGAACAACTTCCGGCTCAACATGGTTGGCCAAATGGCGCGACATCTGCGGCGTTTCAAGCTTGCGCCAACGGTCCTCGATCTCTTTTTCCTTGGCCAGTGTATTGGTGATGCGGGCAAAAAGTGGCAGATTTTTTGTAAAAACTTCCGCCAGCGCCTTGGCCCCGACCTCGCGCCGCGAACGGTCACTATCAGATAAAAGATTCAACGTGGCTTCGAGGCTGGTTTCCTCGCCGTCCACATCAAACGTAAGGCCCGCCATGGTTTCATCAAACAACCGGTTCCAAGCCGCCGCACCGACAACCGAGTTATCGTGCAGAAATTTTTCCAACTCGTCAGAAAGTTGGTAGGGCTTCATTGCCCGCATCCGGTCAAGGACCGGTTTATAGCGCGCCAGTGCTTCGTTAGATGCAACCAACCCGTTGAGGGTGCTATCCTCGATCCGGTTCATTTCCAGCGTGAAAAACACCAGCGGATTTGTTAGGTCGGTGATCGCCCCTTGCATATCAGACATAAACTTCGCCCGCTCCGGGTCGGTTGTATTCTGATAATAGCGCAATCCGGCAAAGGACATAATGCGCCCCATAATACCCTGCATCGCCTCATACCGTTCAACAACGCGCAGCATTCCGCTTGCGTTCTGGCCTCCCAACTTGCCTTCGTAGTCTGCGGCGAAGCTGGCGGTTTCTTTTTTCAGCCACTCAAGATCACGCGTGATTTCAGCGCAATCAGGGGCTGTGTAGAGGTCGCTCAAGTCCCAGCTTGGCAGGTCGCCAAGGTCTTCTCCCCCCGAAGGATCAGCGGCGGAATGGCGGGAATCGAACATAGGATTGGCGAGGTTAAACATTGAGGTCTCCGAATAAGGGTCTGTGCAATATATGGGGCGTTAAAGTGCGAGGTCAACGCAAACCGGAAAATGATCAGAGGCGGTCAAAAGCGCCTCTCTAAGGGCTTCGTTAGAGAAACAAGCGGGATCATCAAACGGGTGGTAAATGCTCCAAGTGGCGCTATCGGCCAGATCGGGAGAAAGCATCACATAGTCGAGCAGTGTATTCACATACCATTTTAACCCCGAGTGATAAAAACGCGCAGATGACAATGCCCAACCCTGCATGGGGTCGAGCCAGATACTTGCATTCGGGTCACTCAAATAGGTTTCTGGCTTGTCAGGGTCCCCGAGTACAACTTCAACGCCGGACTTCCCGAAAATTTCCTCGAAAGCGTCCTGTTTGGGGCCGTCATTAAAATCACCCAACACAATGACCGGTTCTTTGGCAGCCAAATGGTCTTCCACCCGTTGGCGAATCCACACGCATTGCGCCAGTTGTTTTGAGCGGTTGGATATGGCGACCGATTTGGCGGTTTTGGGATCATTCCGCGCGCCATGAAATGCTTTTGACTTGGCATGCACGCCGATAAGCCTCAGTATTTTTCCAGTTTCTTTGTGGGTCAGTTCGACCTCTAAAGGGGGCTTTGAAAAAGTATGAATATCTGAATGGCCATTGTCCCCCATATCATACCTGAACTTGCTATCAAAACGCGGAGCCCTGACTTTTCTTTTCCCGTCTTCCGGAAAACCAATCGGGTCATGGCGAACCTTGACCACATCGGGGTCATAGAGCAGAGATATTTCCTGCCGAGTATGGCTCTCAAAACCGCTCAATGCACGTGATTGTCGAAGACCAAAAGCCTCGGCGAAGTTCTGCAGCGCACGCACTGAGTTTCGATTGCCGCCGGTATCCGGCGCTTCGATCACCAGTATTGCGTCAGCATCCATTGCGCGCAAAACATCAGCTATAGCCCGCAGTTGCTCCCCGCGTTTAACCATATACCGGCTAGACCACTCATCGTCGTCCAGCACAACATCATTGCGGCCAAACAGGTTGGTAAACCATTCGATATTATAAGTCGCTATGCGTAAACTAGGCTGGTTCGGGCTGGCGCTCGGCACGAACATTCTCCCATGCGTCATTGATGGTCGCTAAGCGATTGGTGGCAATTTGCACAGCCTCTTCCGGCAGGCCTCTGGCGATCATTGCATCAGGGTGGTTCTCTTTAACAAGCTGGCGCCAACGGCTGCGGATCTCGTCAAAGCTGGCATTGTGGGCAACACCGAGTACCGAATAAGGATCCGGCACCATTCCCGGCACGTGACGGGCACGCAGGCACATGAACACACGGTGTTCGAGCCCGAAAAGATCGGCAACACGCGCTAGAAACTCGTCTTCTTTGGGGTGGTAATGGCCGTCGGCCATCGCGATATGAATAAGCCCTTCCAACAGGTCTATCAGCATATCGCGGTCATCTTTAAACAAATTCGCGATCTTGCTGGCATAGGCTTCAAACCCCGCCACATCCTGTCGAGCCAGGTCAAACACTTTGGCGGCACGTTTTTCGTCATCAGGTGGTATCTGGAATATCTGACGAAATACCAGCACCTCTTCCCGTGTGACCTGCCCGTCTGCTTTTGCCATTTTAGCGCCAAGTCCGATAATGGCGATGGTAAAGCCGATACTGCGCTCCGGCGGCGTGGTTAGCCTGTCAAAAAGCGACGAAAGCCCTTCACCTGAGGTGAGGACTTTTAGAGCTTCGGAGATTCGGGTCCAGATCGACATCAGGCCATTATAGAGCATTGATTTCCCGATGGCGATTTCAAATTTTCGTTAGCACTTATGAATGTGATGGAACCCTATGCGGATTCCGGCATTACGCGGGCTGTCGTTGCAAATTGTCATTCGAGAAACAGTGATGTTGCACCACGCTGCGCAAACCTCTAACCACATAGAAAAGGTTTAGGAGGATGGCATGACAGCGTGGGATTTTTGGGTAGACCGTGGCGGAACCTTTACCGATATCGTTGCCCGTGATCCATCGGGAGTTTTGCGTACGCGCAAGCTGCTTTCCGAAAACCCAGAGCAATATGACGATGCAGCCCTTCATGGCATACGCGGGTTTCTGGGGCTTGACGCAAAGGCTCAAATTCCCACGGCGCTGGCTAATTCGGTCAAAATGGGCACGACAGTGGCGACCAATGCCCTGTTGGAGCGCAAAGGCGATCCTTTGGTGCTGGTTATCACCCGCGGGCTGCGAGACCAACTCCAGCTCGCCTACCAAAATCGCCCAAAACTGTTTGACCGTGAAATTATTCGGCCGGAAATGCTGTATTCCGAGGTTATCGAAGCCAATGAACGTGTGCGCGCCTCGGGGGTCATTGAGACCCCGCTCGACGCGCCGCGGCTAGAAGCCGCGCTGACCAAGAGTTTCGAAAACGGTATTCGGGCTTGTGCCATTGTATTTGTTCACGGTTACCGCCACCACAGCCATGAAGCACAAGCTGCTGAAATAGCGCGCAAAGTTGGTTTTACTCAGGTCTCGGTGAGTCATGAGGTTTCACCATTGATGAAGATGGTATCCCGCGGGGATACCACTGTAGTAGATGCCTACCTCACGCCCATTTTACGCCGTTATATCGATCGTGTTGCGGCTGCTTTTGATGGCGATACATCCGGCAAACTGATGTTTATGCAAAGCTCCGGCGGGTTGACGGATGCGCAAGCCTTTCAGGGCAAAGATGCCATTCTTTCCGGCCCTGCCGGCGGGGTTGTTGGCTGCGTGCGCACCAGCCAGATGGCGGGCAAACAAAAGGTCATCGGTTTTGATATGGGCGGCACATCCAGCGATGTTTGCCACTATGCGGGCGAATACGAACGGGTGCTGAATACCGAAGTTGCCGGCGTGCGGATCACCGCCCCGATGATGAATATCCACACGGTGGCAGCCGGGGGTGGCAGCCTTCTGACTTATGACAACGACCGTATGCAAGTTGGCCCCGAAAGCGCCGGCGCCAACCCCGGCCCTGTTTGCTATGGCCGCGGTGGTGTGCTGGCTGTAACGGATGCCAACGCCATGGTTGGCAAGCTCCGCCCCGAGTTCTTCCCTGCCATTTTTGGACCAAATGCCGATCAACCGCTCGACATCACCGCCACACGGCAAGCTTTTGAAAAAGTGGCCAAAGAGGTCGGGCGCGCACCGGAAGACGTTGCGGACGGGTTCCTTCGCATTGCCGTTGAAAACATGGCAAACGCAATCAAAAAGATCAGTGTGCAGCGCGGGTATGATGTTACCGAATACTGCCTGACCGTCTTTGGTGGTGCAGGCGCGCAGCATGCTTGTGCCATCGCAGACACGCTTGGCATGACAACTTGCCTGATCCATCCGATGGCATCATTGCTTTCTGCCTATGGCATGGGGCTTGCCGATATCCGTGCCAGCCGCGCGCAAGCGATGGAAGCCGAGCTATCTGCAAAAACCCGCCTTGAGGCAGCCAGTTTGCTAGAAGGGCTTAGCGTGCAGGCGCTGGGAGAGGTCGAGGCGCAAGGCATTTCCAAACCTGACATTCGGCTAAAAACCACGTTGCACCTGAAGGTTAAAGGCACCGACACCAGCCTCCCCATTGCCTTTGCAGACGAATCTGTCATGCGCACAGCCTTCAACACCGCACACAAATCCCGCTTTGGCTTTACGCCCGCTGATACACCACTCGTCATCGAAAACGTTGGTGTTGAGGCCATTGGCTCCGCGACTGACCTTTCTGAACCAGAGCTCGAAACCAAAATCGGTGACGAAAGCTTCCCGACCGCGCTCATAGCTCCCGTTTATCTGAGCGGCACATGGCATGACGCACGTTTTATAAAACGCGAGGATATGCAACCGGGTGACACGCTAACCGGCCCCGCCGTGTTGGTGGAACCCCATACCTCTATCGCGATTGAGCCCGGTTGGCGCGCTCGGATAACAGCCCACAACCACGTGGAACTGATCCGGTATGAGGCCGCCTCCCGCGATCACGCTATTGGCACAGAGGCCGACCCCGTTATGCTCGAGGTTTTCAATAACCTCTACATGTCAATCGCAGAGCAAATGGGCGCCGTGTTGGAAAACACAGCCGCGTCCGTGACAATCAAAGAACGGCTCGATTTTTCCTGCGCCGTGTTTGACGCCGAAGGGGACCTGATCGCCAACGCCCCGCATATGCCGGTGCATTTGGGATCAATGGGGGCCAGTGTGCAGGCTGTTATAGCGCAAAATCCGGAAATGAAGCCGGGGGACGTTTATGTGCTGAACGCGCCATATAATGGCGGCACCCACCTGCCCGATATTACGGTTGTAACGCCCGTATTTGGCGAGAGCGGCAAAGTGCTGTTTTACACCTCAGCGCGGGGTCACCACACCGATGTTGGTGGGCTTACCCCCGGTTCCATGCCGCCCGACAGCCGTTCCATTCATGATGAAGGAGCGCTGATCGACAACTTTAAAATGGTTGACCAAGGTGTGTTTTTGGAAGACGAAACCCGCGAAATTCTACTCTCGGCCAAATATCCGGTTCGCGCGCCGGATATCAATATTGCCGACCTCAAGGCTCAGGTCGCGTCCTGTGAAAAAGGCGCGCAGGAGTTGCGCAAAATGGTGGATCATTTCGGCCTGCCCGTTGTGCAAGCCTATATGAAACACGTGCAAAACAACGCTGAAGAATGTGTGCGCCGTGCGATTGAGACCCTGAAAGACGCTGACTACACCTATCCGATGGACCCAGATTTTGACGGCAATCCGCGCGAGATTAAGGTGAAAATCCGTGTGGATAAAGCCAACCGGACCGCCTCGATTGATTTTACCGGCACCACAGGGCAGCTCGCTACCAACTATAACGCCCCAGAGCCGGTAACCCGCGCAGCGGTTCTCTATGTTTTCCGGCTATTGGTGGATGATAATATCCCGATGAATGAAGGGGTGATGAAGCCGCTCAATGTTATTCTCCCCTCGGGCACGATGCTTTCACCGCAATACCCGGCGGCGGTGATTGCCGGAAATGTGGAAACATCCCAAGCGGTTACATCGGCCTTGTTGTTGGCGCTTGGCGTGCAAGCGGCGGCGCAAAGCACAATGAACAACACCACTTGGGGCAACGACAAATACCAGTATTACGAAACCATTTGTGGCGGTTCCGGCGCTGGCCTGCGCCATGACGGCACCGGCCACAATGGTACCAGTGGCGTGCATACACATATGACAAACTCTCGCCTGACAGACCCCGAGGTGCTGGAATGGCGCTACCCGGTTCTATTGGAAGA
>DFBP01000235.1:11433-11804 GCA_002366685.1 Rhodobacterales bacterium UBA3077
ATTGTTCGGGCTGACGGGAGCGTCGAAGAGCTCGCCTCGGCGGATAAACGCGAAATGTTTGCGGGGGACATCTACTGGCTGGAAACGCCGGGCGGTGGCGGATACTTGCCCGAGGAAAACTGACGGATTGGCCGCTTGGATTAATATAATTGGAGCGGCCAAAACAACGGAATTAATGCGCTCGCCAATATTCCGATCGCCAAATTTAGCGGAATGCCGATGCGCATAAAGTCGGTGAAACTGTACCCGCCAGGGCCGTAGACCAGCGTGTTGGTTTGGTATCCAATCGGTGTTGCAAAACTGGCGGATGCTGCCACCATTACGGCTATCACCAACGGGCGTGGGTCGATCCCGAGGCTATGGGCCAGCCC
>DFBP01000226.1:0-3181 GCA_002366685.1 Rhodobacterales bacterium UBA3077
TTCGTCGCTTGTCTCGTCCGCAGCCGACGCGAGGAGCTTACTCACCTCTTCAATTCCATGCTGGCTCTGCATAACCACGCGTTCCGCCAGGTTTTGCAGTTGCCGAATATTGCCCGGCCACTGGGCCTTAAGCAGGTTGGCGGCATCGGTTGCAGATAGTTCTGGCGTATCAATGCCGTATTCTTCCGCGAAAAGCTGCGTAAACCGGGAGAACAAGACAAGTGTATCTTCGCCGCGCTCACGCAATGTCGGAACCTTTATTTCCATGTTTGAAAGTCGAAAGTAGAGTTCGGGGCGAAGCTGGTCTTTGAGCGGGGTGGTCCCTTCATCAAGCGAAGAAACAGATATGATCCGTACACGTGCGGGTTCGTCTTCGCTATGTTCGTCTTCGAGGCTTTCAATAAAGCTCAGAAGCTTTGATTGTAAGTTTGAGGATAGTTCGCCAATGTCTTCGAGGCACAAAGTGCAGGGGCCTGCCATTTCAGATATGGGGCGGATATCGGCTGAATCAGAAGGGCCAAACAGATGTTTAGCCATGGTTTCTTCATCAAGAGCTGCGCAGTTCAACGACACAAATTCTTTGCCTTGGCGCGGGCCGCACGCATGGATAGCATGCGCAATCAGGCTCTTTCCCGTGCCTGTTTCGCCAGTAATCAAAACATTGCTGTCAGCAAAAGCGATGTCGAGAATATCTTCACGCAGTTTTTCAATGCTAGGTGATGTGCCCATAAGTTTACGCAATAAGACCGAGCTGTCAGACAGTTCCCTGCGTAAAGCACGGTTTTCCATCGTCAGTTTTCGTGCCGCGATGGCGCGCTTGCAGAGGTCAGCTAACCGTTCAGGATCAAACGGTTTTTCCATGAAGTCATAGGCGCCGATTTGCATGGCTTCTACAGCCATTTGAACATCACCGTGGCCCGTGATCAAAATGACCGGAAGGCTAGGGTCGCTGCTGTGGAGTCTTTTTAAAAGCTCCATGCCACCCATTCCCGGCATTCGGATATCAGACACGACAACCCCCTTGAATTTGCTGCCAATTTCAGAAAAGGCTGCTTCTGCATTTTCAAAAGTAATGGTTTTGAACCCGCTTAGTTCAAGCCACTGGCTGATCGAGTCTCGCATATGCGCTTCGTCGTCGACAATCGCGATTTTGTAATCTTCTGACATTATTCTGCTGCCTCTGTTTTGGTGTGGGCCAACGGGAGTTGAAGGGTGAAGATTGCACCGAGTGGAGAGGCGTTTTGCGCCAGAAGACGACCTCCCATTTCAGTGGCAATACCGGCAGAGATTGCAAGGCCAAGCCCCACGCCCTCACCGGGTTGTTTGGTTGTGAAAAAGGGTTCGAAAAGCGCTTCCGGATCATCAAATCCGGGGCCGTTATCTTTAACCGTAATCTGTGCGTATTCGTTTGCAGAAACACTGATCTCTATTCGAGGTTCAGGGATATCTTTTAAAGCATCCATCGCGTTGCGAAGAAGGTTCACAATGATCTGTTCCACACGAACCTGATCCCCAATTGTGCAGACTTTTTGCTCCGGCAGGTTTTGTTTGATGTGAACCGTGCGCTGCCCGAGTTGGGGTGCCATCATAGCCATTGCAGAAGAAACACATTCTCGAAGATCAACCTCGCGCGCCACATCGTCAGATTTGCGCGCATAGGATTTGAGTTGTTTTGTGATGACGCCCATTCGGGCAATCAAGTCGTCGATCCGCTGAAAACTGGTTTTGGCTTCGTCCAGCCGGTTTCGGCTCACCAGCAATTTGGCCCCGGCCAGGTAGGTTCGCATAGCGGCTAAAGGTTGGTTTAATTCGTGGCTCACAGCCGCAGACATCTGTCCAAGGGCAGCAAGTTTTGATGCCTGTTCCAGGTTTTGCTCCGCGGAATGCAAATTTCGTTCGGCGCGTTGGCGCTGCTCGACCTCGGCAGAAAGGCGCGTGTTTAGCGCCCTAAGGTCGGCACTTTCAACGCTTAGACGGCGGGATTCGAGCGCGCGCCGACGTGAAAGGTAGAAGAAAAGGAGCGCGGCCAAAATAGCCATCGCCATAATTTGTAACGCCAAAATAGCGTTTACCCTAGCGGAAATATTTTGGGTTGAAGCAAAGTAGTTGATCTTCCAGCCACGAAATCCAACTGGGGATTCAGCTGCAAATAACCGATCGCCGTCAATAAACACAAAGTCATCCAGCGGGGTTTGCTGAAGCGCATCGAAAACCCTTTGTGATGCTGAGCTTCGCGTATTATCGACCAAAGTTGAAAGCAGCTGGTGCCGCCAATGCAAAGACGAAGAGAGCTGCACCTCACCCTGCGAGTTGACCAGCGCAACCCGAAGCCCAAGCTGTCGCCAAAGGTGCTCTTGTGCACGAAGGTCAACCTCTACAACAATAACGCCAATAGATTTTGGCCCGGACTTAACTTTTTGAGAAAAGAAAAACCTGTAGGTGTTTTCGTCGGTTGAAGTTGTGGAGAACACGGTGTTTGAGTTGCGCAAGGCCGAGATGAAATAAGGCTGATCCCGAAAAAATTTTCCGATCTGATGGCGGTCACTGCTGGCAACAACCCTGCCGGAAATATCGAGCAGAAAAACCGATGCCGCACCGATTTCTTCAGATATTTCAATAAGTCGCTGCGAGGTGGACGTATATACGTCGGTCTGTAACGCGGCCGAAAGCGTTAGGTCCTGAGCAAGAAGAAAGGGAACAACGGAGTGTTTTTGGAGTGTGCTTTTAATATTTCCCGCGTAAAGGGCAGCGCGAGATTGGGCCTCGGTGCGTAGGCTGCCCATAAATCTTTGTGTGAAGTAGCCATATGAGCCCCACAAAACAAGGATAGCCACCAGAAAAGACATCCCGAAAAACAGGGGAAGAATGCGAAATGGCCGACGGGCTGACATGGTCTGTTTTTTGGCAGTCATACCAACTAACTAAGCGGGGATCACACAATCCTCAAGTATGTTTGATTGGCCTGATAGCGGCATTCCGCTTATGAAAAGAATCAATTCGGGCAAATTGTCAATTGGAGAACTGCATGCATTACCACCGTTCCGAGAGTTGGATGATTAAGGACAGCCAAGCCACAGATGAAACCCACTTCCGGAACCGCCGGCAAATACTGGCGGGGATGGTGACTGGCGCCGGGGCAGCATTGATTGGCGGTGCCGCGAGCGCTTTACCCTCGCAAGCT
>DFBP01000226.1:3203-7510 GCA_002366685.1 Rhodobacterales bacterium UBA3077
CTGTCACGCCAGAATCTATCAGCAGTAGCTACAACAACTTTTATGAATTCGGGTCTTCAAAAAGCATTGCCGCAGAAGCACAGGCCTTGAAGTCAGACCCTTGGACGCTAACAATTGACGGCGAGGTCGCGCAAGAAATCAGGTTGGATGTGGACACTCTGATGAACCGAATGCCGATGCAAGAACGGGTTTACCGGCATCGCTGTGTGGAAGCTTGGTCAATGGTGGTTCCGTGGATCGGATTTCCGCTCAAGGATCTTGTAGCGATGGCCGCCCCACTTTCTTCAACTCAATATGTAAGATTTGAAACCTTTTTCGACACCGATACAGCACCGGAGCAAAAGGCAAGCTGGTACCCTTGGCCCTATACCGAAGCGATCACGATCAACGAAGCCGCAAATGATCTGGCAATGATTGTTGTTGGCGCTTATGGCAAGGTCCTCCACAAACAGTTTGGCGCGCCTTTGAGGCTTCATCTGCCTTGGAAATACGGATTTAAATCGATCAAATCGATTTCGAGAGTAACTTTCACATCTGAACGGCCCAAGAGCTTTTGGGAATCGCTGAATGGTCGGGAATATGGATTTTGGGCTAATGTGAACCCTGAAGTGGCGCACCCGCGCTGGTCACAGGCAACCGAAAAACCATTGGGGCAAGATGAACGAATCCCGACGCAGCTTTTTAATGGGTATGGGGAACAGGTTGCTTCACTTTATGCCGGGATGGAAGACGATAGAGCGACCTGGATGTAGTGGCACTGTTAAATGCGTGAAGGACGTGAGCCGAGATCAGGCCGGAACCGAGAGGCTGGCGACAAGGCTTTCAAAGATTTTTGCCCCATCGTTGCCACCAAGCGCTGGGTCGTTTAGGCGTTCGGGGTGGGGCATCATACCGAGCACGCGCCGATTGGCGGATAGAACACCGGCAATATTGTCCACCGAACCGTTTGGGTTGTCCAAATAGCGAAAAGCTACGCGATCTTCCCCTTGAAGCTTTGCAAGAAGCTCGGGGTCAGCAATATAGTTGCCGTCATGATGCGCGATAGGGACCGTGATCCGCCCCCCTTTTTGCAGCTCACTTGTATAGGCGCTGTTAGTGGTTGCCGTCACCAGTTCAACGTCTTTGCAGGCAAATTTAAGACCTGCGTTGCGCATGAGCGCACCCGGTAGCAAGCCGGATTCGATCAAAACCTGAAAGCCGTTGCATACTCCAATTACGTGGCCACCTTTATTTGCGAAGTCGACAACGGCTTTCATTATGGGCATTCGTGCAGCAATAGCTCCGCAACGCAGGTAATCACCAAAGCTGAAACCGCCGGGGATGGCGACAACGTCTAGCCCTTCAGGCAGGCTGGCCTCTTTGTGCCAAACCATTTGGCTGGGTTTCCCCGAAGCGCGCTCTAACCCAACCGCGAGGTCACGGTCACAGTTGGAACCGGGGAATACGATGACTGCAGATTTCATGAGCTTGCCTCTAGTTGTTTATCTTGTTTGCGTGCGATGGATTTAACGGCGACCCACAGCATCAGGGATATGACCATAAACATAACCCCGATGGCCACGACCACGAGTCCAATCATGTAGTGTGAGGCAAAATCCGGCAGGCGGATTGTTTCATGCCGGTTGGGATTGAAAAGAATTGTATGAGTGTCGCCAATTTCGAAAATGAGTGCCGGGTGCGGAGCAGTAAGGTTTGCTTGGACTTGTGTTCCGTCGGTCCAAGTGTAGGAAAATGTCGGGAGATAGATTTTGTTGCCGCTAAAACTATCGGTATACTCGTTTACCGTTACTACGGTTCCCGCAGTCTTGGTGGCGCTGTTGACCCATATAAAGCTGGAAGCCAGCAGCACAAACCCGGTGAGGACAAATAGCAGGGGCATTGTCCAAACCAACATTTTTGTCTGCCATGAAGGCACGGTTATATCGCCTACGGTTTTCCGAAAGAAAATAGTGCTCTTGCCCGGAAGGGTCATCACAAAACCTCGATTTTGTAATCCTCGATAACGGTGTTGGCGAGCAGCTTTTCGCACATGTCCTTGAGGGTTGCTTCAGCTTTGCTTTTATCGGTTTCGGCCAGATCAAGCTCTATCACTTTCCCCTGCCGGACACCATCCACCCCGTCAAATCCGAGCGAGCCAAGCGCATGTTGAATCGCCTTTCCCTGCGGGTCCAGAACACCGTTTTTTAATGTGATATCGACACGCGCTTTCATGGCTCTCTCCTTAATGGACCAGCTTAGGGCCTGTGCCCGAACCGGATTTCTTTGGCATCACCCCAAGGCGGGTGGCGACTTCTGTATAAGCGTCGGCGAGGTTGCCGAGGTCTTGCCGGAACACGTCTTTATCGAGCTTGGCACCGGTTTCGACATCCCACAAGCGGCAGCTATCGGGCGAAATTTCGTCTGCTACGATCAGGCGCTGGAAATCACCATCAAAAATCCGTCCGATCTCGATTTTGAAATCCACCAGCTTGATGCCAACGCCGAACATAACGCCTGACAGGAAATCATTGACCCGCAGAGCGAGGCTGACCATCTCGTCTAGGTCGTGTTGGCTGGCCCATCCAAAAGCGATCGCGTGTTCTTCGGTGACCAACGGGTCACCCAAGGCGTCGTCTTTGTAATAAAACTCCACAATAGGGCGGGGCAGCGCCGTGCCCTCGTCAATTCCCAGTCGCTTGGACATTGAACCAGCGGCAACATTGCGGATCACAACTTCAAGCGGGATGATTTCCACCGCGCGCACAAGTTGCTCACGCATGTTAAGGCGCTTGATGAAGTGGGTCGGCACGCCAATGGCGTTCAATCCAGTCATAAAATGCTCGGAAAGGCGGTTGTTCAACACACCCTTGCCGTCAATTACGTCATGTTTTTCAGCATTGAACGCCGTAGCATCATCCTTGAAATATTGCACAACGGTGCCGGGCTCCGGCCCTTCAAAGATGATTTTTGCCTTGCCTTCATAGATCATTTTGCGACGCGCCATGCGAGTTCTCCGCAAGTTGGAGGTGGGGATATGCGCTCTATAGGGGGTAGGCGCGTTTGACGCAAGGATTCGCGCCTGCGGCACTTGAAACACAGGGGGTAGGGCTGCTATCTAGAAGGTAACAACCACGCTTTAGGAGCTACAAAATGTCGACCTTTGATGATCGCGAAAACGCCTTCGAAAACAAATTTGTTTATGATGCCGAAAAAGAGTTCAAAATCGCAGCACGCGCCAACAAAATGTTAGGCTTGTGGGCCGCTGACCTGCTCGGAAAATCCGGTGAAGAAGCACAGAAATATGCTCTTGAAGTCGTTGCCTCCGATTTCGAAGAAGCCGGCCACGAGGACGTAATCCGTAAAGTTCACAAAGATCTGAAAGACACAGTCCCAACGACTAGCAAAGCAATCATTGGTTCAAAACTCGCGGAGTTTGCCTCGCAAGCCGCACAGGAAATTACATAAGGTTAGTGTTGATCTCGATCAAGGATATTGGGGCCGGTGTGAATTACACATCGGCCCGATAGATTCTATGAGGAGATAGAAATGTTTAGACTAGCATCAATGATTTACACCATCGCCAGTGGTACCGTGATGGGTATTTTCATCATTATCGCACTTTCCAGCGGCTACGATACCTTGAAATATATCGTTATCGCTGCGGTTGCCGGCGCGATCATAGCCCTGCCGGTCTCTTGGTATATTGCAAAAGCGATCAAAGAACAGGGTTAGCCAAACACCCGCTTAAAGATCGTATCTACGTGTTTTGTATGGTAACCGAGGTCGAATTTGTCTTCGATTTCGGCTTCCGACATGGCCGCCCGCACTTCCGGATCGGCTTTGAGTTCTTCCATGAAATCGGCGCCTTTTTCCCATACCCGCATCGCGTTGCGCTGCACCAGGCGATAGCTGTCTTCGCGCGATAGGCCCTTTTGAGTGAGTTCGAGAAGCACGCGTTGTGAGTGGACAAGACCTTTGAATTTATTCATATTGGCCAGCATGTTATCGGGATAGATCACCAGCTTGTCGATCAATCCGATGAGCCGCCCCAGAGCAAAATCCAAAGTAATTGTTGTGTCGGGCCCGATGTTGCGTTCAACCGAAGAGTGGGAGATATCCCGCTCGTGCCATAGGGTTACGTTTTCCATTGCCGGTACGACACTCATGCGCACCAACCGCGCCAAGCCGCTCAGGTTTTCGCTCAATACCGGGTTGCGCTTGTGAGGCATCGCAGAAGACCCTTTTTGACCTTTGGAGAAAAACTCTTCGGCCTCTAATACTTCGGTGCGCTGCATGTGGCGCACTTCGGTCGCGATGTTGTCAATCGA
>DFBP01000226.1:7526-12875 GCA_002366685.1 Rhodobacterales bacterium UBA3077
ATCGGCTCAGGTTCAAGGCCGAGCTCGGCGCATACATGTGCTTCCACACTCGGGTCAATATTGGCAAATGTGCCAACAGCGCCCGAAATAGCGCCGGTCGCAATTTCAGCGCGCGCCGTAACGAGGCGAGCGCGGTTGCGGTCCATTTCGGCGTAAAAGCGGGCAAATGTTAGCCCCATGGTGGTTGGCTCTGCATGGATGCCGTGGCTGCGACCGATGCGGATGGTATTTTTATGCTCGATTGCCCGGCGCTTGAGGGCTTCCAGCAAGGCATCCATGTCTGCAATCAATAGATCAGCGGCGCGCACCAACTGTACGTTAAAGCAAGTGTCGAGCACGTCTGAACTGGTCATGCCCTGATGCACAAATCGCGCTTCTTCGTTACCCACAATCTCGGCAAGATGCGTGAGGAAGGCGATCACATCATGCTTGGTCACGGCCTCGATCTCGTCAATCCGCGCCACATCAAACTCAACATCTTTTGCCTTCCAAAGCGCATCCGCGTTTTCTTGCGGAATCACGCCCAGCTTGGCCTGAGCGTCAGACGCGTAGGCTTCAATTTCGAACCAGATTCGGAACTTGCTTTCCGGAGACCAGATGGCAACCATTTCGGGGCGGGAATAGCGGGGAATCATGGCAGCGCCTTTTGCTAGGGATGGATGCCCGTCTGATAACGCGGCATAGTTTTTTTCTCAAGGACAGAGTGATAAAACGTATGAGATACAAGGCCGCCTGAGCGTTTATCGGTCGCGAATTTAAGGCAGCAGGTGTGTGATCCCCGCCGCGGCACCCCGCGCGATATCAGCGTCAAGGCGCATCGGGATGTATTCAGATCTACGCCAGATCACCGCCAGATCATCATAGTACCGAGACAAAAAATGCCCGCTTTGACCCGTTGCGGATATATAAACCGAGTTCTCGGGGTCTTCAAAGTCTACTACCATGCGGAAACCTGCGGCGTGAATGTTGGTATAAGGTGCCTCACCCGTCCCTCTCGACTGGCCACGCAAAAGCGTGTTGTCACCTCCCGGTGTTTCCTGCCAGATGTTGGCAAACCATGCCACAACAGGGATGTCCCCCAGCGTTTGGTTTTTCTGAAAGGCCAGATGCGCAGCCCCCCAGCGCCACCGGTTAATATCGCCGCCATAAATTTGAACCAGCTCCTGCAAAGCGTCATCAAGGGCAACCGAAGCCATTTGCTGGCAAGTCTCGATTTCAAGGCTAGGGCCGAGATCACACCAAACCGAGGCACCATTCACATCCCGAAACACCCGCTCGATAAACAATGGATTAACACGCGTTACTTCTCCAGATAATTGCCCCAAGTCATCCCAAATCAAGCGTCGCTGGAGCGCTCGCACCCAAGCTGCATAAATCAGAGGTTCGGGGTCATGTAGGCTCATTTCGCCATTCCAGCTTGATAGCAAGCCGAGTGCCTCGCGACGGCGGGCGCGGTGTGTGCCGGGAACGGCCTCTTGGTCGGCAAACCATAGATCTTGCCCGATCAGGGGTAAAAGAATGCGGGCCGATATCGAAACCGTATCAGTTTGAATGGCGGTAAAGCTGCTGAGTGTGTGAAACTGGCGGGCGTTCAGCAAATTCGTTGCCCGAATTATGCGTTGGGTGTCTCCCCAATCCTGACTGAAGTGCCGGGGGAAGCTTTCGGTTTCCAGTGCGTTATTGGTATTGACGACAACCCCGCTTTCCGGGTTCTCGACCAACGGGTTTTCATTGAAGGGCAAATACCCCCGCCACGCGTTGACTTCCAGCCAACCTTGAGCCGGAATTCTTCCGCCAGTCTGGTTGAGAGGATTGCGGGCTGGCACACGACCCGTGGTTACGATCGAGATGTTTTTGCGATCTGCCAAAACCACATTGTGGGAGGGGGCAACCATATGGGCGAGCGAGACACGTGCTTGATCTGTTGAGGTCGCCCGCATTAGTTCAAGCCAGCCTTGAATGCTGCGGTCATCCTCTGCAAGCCCGGTCCAGTTGAGGGAAAACACATGCCCTTCCGGTTGGATTTGATCCGTTCCGAAGCTTCCCGATGGCAAAACCGGCCGGCTTCCTGCCCAGCGCAATTCACGCGTTAGCGCTTCTTGCCCTTCAACGGCAATCACGGTCGGCTTTTGAATGAAAGGAACCGCCCCGTCTTCCGTAAGATACTCGCCATGGTTTTGCGGGTTCAAGCGTTCTAGATACAGGTCTTGATCGTCAAGATAACTCGCTGTCAAACCCCAGCTTAGGTTGTCGCTCCGGCCAATGAGGACTGCCGGAATACCGGGAATGGTTGCGCCTATTACCCCGCCGTTTGCGAGTTCCAACCTTGCAAGCATCCACTTGCCCGGTGCTGATAAGCCTAAATGAGGATCGCTGGCCATCAGGGTGCCGCCGCTCGCCGAACGAGAGCCCATAGCGGCAAAAGCATTGGAGGCACCCGCTAAGCCAATTGGCGGAATCGGGTTCAGGAATGATGTCGAATTCGGCGCCGTGGCGACATCTACTGAAGTTTCGGGAAAAAGGGAGCTAAAGGAAGGCACATCCAAGGATGGGCTGTTCGGTGCCTCCGGTAAAATATCACTGATCCGCTCAGCCGGAATACGAAATGACATTTTTGCCCGCAAAACCTCAAGGCTCGCTTTATCAGATGCTTGCAGGGCCAAAAGCTTGATCAAGGCAATGCTATCTGCCGCGCCCCATGGCGCAATTGCCTTGTCAAAAAGGAAGAATTCCGGAGAACCGCGCCCCAGCGCTTCCTGTCGGACAATGTTTACCCAGGCGTTTACGCCGGCTGAATAGGCTTCGAGTTGCGAAATTGTTTCTGGTGTCTGGTGATGGACCGCCCGCTGGGAAATTGCATAAATATCGAGCGCGCGCATCAATTCGTCTGTTTCCAGAGTATCCTGGCCAAACAATTCGGAAAGCCGGCCTTGTGCGGTTCGCCGCATCATTTCCATTTGCCAAAGCCTGTCCTGAGCGTGGACAAAGCCGAGCCCGAACAGCACATCCCGATCGGTTTCTCCAAAAATATGCGGGACGGCGTAGCTATCGCGCACGATTTCAACGGGTCCATCCACGGCGATTTCGGAATAGGTTTTATTGTATTCCGGCAAGGATCGCGAAGCGAGGTAATAGAGAAAGCCCAGCCCGATAGAGGCGGCTAAAAGCAGCGTTACAAATCCACCGAATATCCAGCGAAAAAGCTTGGTCATAGGAAGAGAATCCGATCCATACTTGACCTTGCGCTGATAGCAGGCCATTTGTTCAGGAGCAATATGACAGGAGAACACAATGGCGAAACTAGCATTTTTAGGATTAGGCGTAATGGGCTACCCGATGGCTGGCCATTTGGCCGCCGCAGGGCATGAGGTTTGCGTTTATAACCGCACGTCCGCCAAAGCCGAAGCCTGGGTCAAGCAACATGGTGGAGCCATGGCGGACACCCCGAAGGCTGCGGCTGAAGGCTCTGAAATCGTCTTTGCCTGTGTCGGCAATGATGATGATCTTCGATCTGTGGTTCAGGGCGAACAGGGTGCGCTTGCCGGCATGGTGGATGGCACAATATTTGTGGATCACACCACCGCATCGGCAGATGTGACCCGCGAACTTTTCGCAGAAGCTGCTGAAAAGGGCATTGCCTTTGTAGACGGCCCGGTTTCGGGCGGGCAGGCCGGAGCCGAGAACGGAGTTCTGACGGTAATGTGCGGCGGTGACGATGCACCTTATTCCAAAGTTGAACCTATTATCGCGGCTTTTGCGCAGTCGTGCAGGCTGATGGGCGCATCCGGAGCCGGCCAGTTGACCAAGATGGTCAATCAGATTTGCATTGCCGGATTGTTGCAAGGGCTCTCGGAAGGCATGCATTTTGCTGACAAGGCCGGTTTGGATGGCGAAGCGGTGGTTGACGTTATCTCCAAAGGAGCTGCCGGAAGCTGGCAAATGCAGAACCGCTATAAAACCATGATCGCTGACGAGTTCGATTTCGGGTTCGCAGTTGACTGGATGCGCAAAGATTTGGCGATCTGCTTGTCTGAAGCTGAAAATAACGGTGCCAGCCTTCCCGGCACGGCTCTGATTGACCAGTATTATAAAGATGTTCAAAACATGGGTGGCAACCGCTGGGACACCTCAAGCCTGATTCGCAGGTTGCGAAAGCTGGACGACTAATTCCATGTCTTTTGGCAAAACGAAACAAAAAAGCCGAGGACACCGGACCTCGGCTTTTTAAATGAAGATTGGCTGTTGGTTAGCGAATAAGCCGAGAGTATTTAGCGCCTTCAAGGCTAGCGCCCGCAATAAGCCCCCGCTGGCCGTACACTATTCCGAGAATAGGTTTATTGGAAATGGTAGAAGAAAGCCCGATGCTAGCGCCTTCGTTCTGCACGGCATATTCGGCATCAACACCAAGCTCAAAGCCGTCACTGGTGCGGAAATCGCGCAACACATCCGTTGTCATGAAAAATAAAACCTGTCGGGATTGTTGAGCGCCGATTTGCAAGCCAAACGAAGCCGAGGCGAAAGAATAATAGTCGACCGTTGCGTTCCCAATTAAAAGTGCGCCCTCACCATAAGACCCACCCACAAACAATCCTGCTTTGGTAACATTCGGAACTACCAGCATGCCAGCCGCCCGTTGCGCGAACTCGCGAGAGCCAGGAAATGTTGCATACATTTCATTGAGCGCTTCTTGCACAAAACCATCGATCTGGTCGGCGGTGCCGGTAATTCTTCCAGTCCCTGAAGCGCAGCCTGCCAACGCCAGTGCGCCAGAAGCCACAAAGCCGCGTCTTGTTAGATTTCCCATGTTAGTCTCCTGTAAACACTGCCAATATCCGGTCTTTTGCCGGTTGGCGTATTCGTAACATGAAACCGCTATATGTGCTAGGGGGTACCTATATATAGGCGCTACTCCGCCAGTAGAGCGGCAACGCGAGGGGCAAAATAGGTTAATATGCCATCACAACCCGCGCGCTTGAACGCCATAAGAGATTCCAGCATAGCTTTTTCCTGGTCGATCCAGCCATTGCCGCCCGCCGCCGCAATCATCGCATATTCACCGGATACCTGATAAGCAAAGGTCGGCACGCGGAATTCGGCTTTGACCCGCTGGCAGATATCCAGATACGGCATTCCGGGTTTGACCATCACCATATCGGCGCCCTCGGAAATGTCGCGCGCCACCTCTCGAAGCGCTTCATCACTGTTGCGTGCATCGATCTGGTATGTTTTTTTATCACCTTTAAGCGCGCCACTTGCCCCCACGGCATCCCGGAAAGGGCCATAAAAGGCGCTGGCAAATTTTGCGGAGTAGGACATTATAGACACATCCGGAAAATCGTGCGCTTCAAG
>DFBP01000226.1:12927-13820 GCA_002366685.1 Rhodobacterales bacterium UBA3077
GCCTGAACCAACGCCTGTTTTTCCAGCGCCATCAGGGTCTCGTCATTAACGATAATTCCGTCCCGCACGAAACCATCATGCCCGTCCGAATTATAAGGGTCGAGCGCAACATCAAGCAATATGCCGATATTTGGCACAGCGGCCTTAATCGCTCGCGTGGCTCGGTTCACGAGATTGTGAGGGTTAAAGGCCTCGGTGCATTCCGGGTTTTTGTCTTTGGATTCAGTGTAGGGAAACAAGGCAATGCAGGGAATTCCGAGTGCCGCGGCTTCATTGGCTGCCTTCACCGCTTCGTCGACAGACAGGCGGTTGACCCCTGGCATAGAGGCAATCGGCTCTACAATACCTGTACCTTCGCGTACAAAAATAGGCCAAATCAAGTCATCCGCATTTAAGGAATTTTCGGCAACCATGTCCCGTTTCCATTCAGTGCGACGCAAACGGCGAGATCGGCTTAATGGGAAAGGAGCGAGTGGGGTGCGCATGGATATTCCTCTATTCTTGTTTGGGCCCGGCTTTGCCACAGAAGCGGGCTTTGACTCAGGTTAAACCAAGCAACAAGAGGTTGCAATTCGCTAATAATATCTTAGGTTAGCGCTCTCGCTAAACGGATTTTTTATGCTTGGGTATGACCTGATAGAAACCACCAGTTACTGGAACGTCTGGTATTGGATTGTAAACGCAGTGGCGTGGTCTATGACCGCGCACTGGACCATGGGTGTTCCTTATGATGCCATTCGCCAGGCCGACCGTAAGGGCGGCGAATTTGCCGAGCATTGTGATCTAGAAGCCCATATAAACGCACGCCGTCTGATTTATTATTTCGATCGCGGCGGCCCATATTTAATTGCCTTTGTCGGGTTTATGCTTGCGCTTCTCGGAGGCTGGGGGTT
>DFBP01000226.1:13894-17705 GCA_002366685.1 Rhodobacterales bacterium UBA3077
TTGCGCGCTGCGTTGCGCCGGCGCCGTATTTGGAATCAATTCATTGGAATGATTGCGATAGTGATTGCCTCAATCGCGGCGGTTTATCACTATATGGTCATCTACGGTTATCCGGCACCAAACGGAACCTTCACGCCGCAACACTTGCTATGAACAAAGCATTGCCAAAAGGTCTTACCAAGGTTGGCGGGGCGCCGGCCGGATATGATGCTCGTGTTTTGGCGGATACGATCATGCGCGCGGATGGCCCTGTGCTATGCGTCTTGCGGGATGATCGACAACTCGCATCAATGAAAGAAGCGCTGCGGTTTTTCCAACCGGATTTGCCGGTGTTTGAATTTCCGGCATGGGATTGTCTGGCCTATGATAGAATTTCGCCCAATGCCGATGTTGCGGCGCGCCGCATGTCTTTCCTTGCGTCTTTCGCCAGCGGTTTCAGCGGCGCATGCGCTGTGCTTACCACCCTCAATGCCTCTCTCCAAAGAGTGCCCAGCCGTGAGGTGGTCCGCCAGTCGGCTTTTGTGGCTCAAGTCGGCGGGCAGATCAACACTGAAGACCTTTTTATCTATCTTGAGCACGCCGGATTTTCGCGCGCACCAACCGTTATGGAGCCGGGAGATTACGCCGTTCGCGGTGGTTTGATAGATATCTTTCCTCCCGGAGACACAGGCCCGATCCGGCTTGATTTGTTTGGCGATGTCCTCGATGCGGCCCGTCGTTTTGATCCTGCAACACAGCGCACTATTGAAAAGATCAATATAATCGAACTGGCACCGGTTTCCGAAGTGGTCCTGGATCAGGATAGCATTCAACGATTCCGCTCTGCCTACAGGCATGAATTTGGTGCCGCCGGTCGGGATGACCCGCTTTATGAAGCCGTTTCCGAAGGTCGAAAGCACCAAGGCATGGAGCACTGGCTGCCCTATTTTTATGAACATCTGGATACCATTTTTGATTATCTAGATGATGCGCCAGTTGTTTTGGTCGAACAGATCATGGCACAAGCCGCCGCCCGTTGGGAGAGCGTTTCAGAGCAGTATGAAACCCGCAAAGCCGCGATGAGCGAGAAGTCTCATCTCGCGACCGTGTATAAGCCTGTACCTCCCGAGTTGCTTTATCTGGACCCTGAATCTTTTGAAGCTCAAATGGCCGGCCGTGCGATCCGGCAACTTTCGAGCGGGCCACAGCCAAGCGGGCCGGGGGTCGTTGACATGGGCGGCCGCGCAGGCCGACAATTCACCCCTGAACGGCAGCAAGCAGACCTCAGCCTTTTTGGGGCGCTCGCGGATCATATCAAAACCAGATTAAAAAATAATCACGTTATCCTCACGAGTTACTCAGAGGGCGCGCGCGAACGCTTTTCAAACCTGCTCGAAGATAGCGGTGTCGAGGGTTTTAAAGACATTCCGCACTATCAAGAGCGCGGGGCTGGTGCACTTAGCCTCGCAATTTGGGGCCTTGAGACCGGATTTGAAGCCAAAGGCTTAACGGTTATTTCCGAGCAGGACATATTGGGGGACCGTCTGGTTCAGCCCAGCCGGAAAAGACGCAAAGCCGAAAACTATCTCACCGAAGCGCAATCGCTAACAGCGGGTGATCTGGTGGTCCATATTGACCACGGCGTCGGGCGATACCAAGGGTTGGAAACAGTGACAGCGGCAGGCGCGCCTCACGAGTGCATCGCCATTGAATACGCCGGTAATTCTCGCCTTTTTCTGCCAGTGGAAAACATCGAACTGCTTTCCAGATATGGTCATGATGAAGGCTTGCTCGACCGGCTGGGTGGAGGCGCGTGGCAAGCCAAAAAGGCCAAGCTAAAAGAACGCATCCGCGAAATGGCAGATAAACTGATCCGGGTCGCAGCGGAGCGCGCCTTGCGCAAAGGCAAGGTTTTTACGCCACCCGAAGGCTTGTGGGCCGAATTTTGTGCGCGGTTCCCTTACAATGAAACAGACGACCAGCTGAATGCCATCGAAGATGTGCTGGAGGATATGGCTTCGGGCCAACCTATGGACAGACTGATCTGCGGAGATGTCGGGTTTGGTAAAACCGAAGTCGCGATGAGGGCCGCCTTTGTAGCCGTGATGTCCGGCGTTCAGGTTGCGATTATTGCGCCGACAACTTTGCTGGCCCGCCAGCATTATAAAAGCTTTGCCGAGCGGTTTCGCGGCCTGCCGGTGAGCGTGCGCCAGATGTCGCGATTTGTTAGCACCAAGGAAATGGGCAAAACCCGTGAGGGATTGGCACGTGGTGAAGTTGATATTGTAATCGGCACCCATGCTCTGCTCGCCAAAAACATCCGCTTCGCAAATTTGGGAATGATCGTTATCGACGAAGAGCAAAAATTCGGCGTGGTGCATAAAGAGCGGCTCAAAGAACTTCGTTCGGACGTTCACGTGCTCACGCTTTCGGCAACGCCAATTCCGCGTACTTTGCAACTGGCTCTCTCTGGTGTTCGAGAGCTCAGCCTGATCGGTACGCCGCCGGTCGACAGGTTGGCCATCCGGACCTATGTTTCCGAGTTTGATCAGGTCACCATCCGCGAAGCGTTGTTGCGCGAGCATTACCGTGGTGGTCAGAGCTTTTACGTGGTGCCTCGCGTAAAAGACATCGCCGACATTGAGGATTTCCTGCGGGAACAAGTGCCCGAAGTCAAAGTTGTGGTCGCCCATGGCCAAATGCCCGCCGGTGAGCTTGATGACAAAATGAACGCCTTTTATGACGGGCAGTATGATGTGCTTTTGGCCACGACCATTGTGGAAAGCGGGTTGGATATCCCGGCGGCCAACACACTCATTGTCCACCGTGCAGATATGTTCGGCCTGTCACAACTCTACCAAATTCGGGGGCGGGTAGGGCGCTCGAAAATCCGTGCATATGCCTATTTCACAACGAAACCGCGCAAGCCGCTAACGGCTCAGGCGGAAAAACGACTTCGGGTGCTTGGCTCGCTCGATAGTTTGGGCGCTGGCTTCACGATTGCCTCGCAAGATCTNNTACGAACTTTATCAAGAAATGCTGGAAGAAGCGATTGCCAAGATGAAAGCCGGCGAGCTGGAGGGATTATCAGACGCGGATGATCACTGGGCCCCCCAAATCAATCTTGGTGTCCCTGTGCTAATTCCCGACGACTATGTGTCTGACCTCGATGTCAGGCTCGGCCTTTACCGCCGCCTTTCGGGACTATCCTCAAAAGTGGAGCTTGAAGGTTTTGCCGCCGAACTTATAGACAGATTTGGAAAGTTACCGCGCGAAGTCACCACATTAATGAATATTGTGCGTATCAAAACCGCGTGCAGGCGTGCGGGAATTTCCAAGCTTGATGGCGGGCCAAAAGGCGCGACCATTCAGTTCCACAACGACAAATTTGCTAATCCGGTGGGGTTGGTTGAGTTTATTCATGCACAAAACGGTCATGCAAAGGTTCGGGATAATAAAATTGTAGTTCGGCGGGATTGGCCAAACAATGCCGCAAAAATCAAAGGCGCATTTTCAATTTCGCAAGACCTGGCGAAATTGGCAAAGGCCTAGCTCAGGTTTCAATGGATTCCGTTTTTGGTGCAAGGCGCACCATGAACAACCCTGCAAGCCCCAGCAGTATAAACCCGGACACCAAAGGAAGTGTGCTGCCATTATAGAAAAGGCCAAGTGGTAAACCAATCGCGACTGCAATCACGGTTGATAAAGAGCCTACGAAGGCGGCCGCTATTCCGGCATTGCGCCCCATGGGTTCCATCGCCAAAGCGTTTACATTGCCAAATACAAGCCCGACGCTAAAAAAGGCCATGATTCCCCAAGACAGGAATACCCA